>JANWZC010000089.1 GCA_025054975.1 Raineya sp. | reverse complement strand
TATTTTCTGACTTTTGGCAATCATTTCCGAATTTGTTCGTATTTATCCAAGAAAATATTTTTGAAAAACCTGCTTTACATTACTTACTTTACTGAACTCTGTGTTTTCTGTGGTTATATTAGGAGATCGCTTAAATCTTATCGCATATTAGATTTATTACAAAATTTTGATTATCAAATTTTTACATATTCATCAAAACCTTAGACAAATTCATATTTTCAAGAAATTTTGGTAGGTTTTTTATTAAAATTCAGGTAACATATAGCAAACTTTTCGTTTATTTTTCTTGGAAATGTCATTTAAATTAGTTATCTTTTTGGCAGGAATTCTGAAAAAAAATTTTGAAAAAACTTTACTAAAACTTATCTACCTATGAAGCCCATTTGCATTTTTCTGTTGTGTGCTTTTATAGCAAACGTAGGTTGGCTAAAAGCACAAACTGATAGCACCCAAATCAAGCTATTTTCCTCTTCGGTAGATGAAATTCTAAGATTAAAAAAAGATGAGGAAAGTGAGGTGCAAGTTGTAACAGCGTCTCGTGTGAAAGAAAATTTGAGTGATGCTCCTGCGAGCATTACTGTAATTACGAGAGAAGATATTGAGCGTTATGGTTATCGAAATTTGGCAGAACTTTTAGCACGTGTCCCAGAAGTTTATACACATTACACGGGTAATAATTTTGATACGGATTTTCGGGGTTTCTTTACAAACAATACTCGCCGCAATGTGCTTTTCCTTATCAATGGGCATCGTATCAATGAACGTTTCCATTTTGGAGACTTTTACGCTGATATTATCGGGGATTTGAATAATGTAGAAAGAGTAGAGATATTGAGAGGTCCTGGGGGGGCATTGTACGGAAGCGTTGCAGTTCAAGGGGTTGTCAATATTATTACTCGCAATGCAGACCCAGTATTTTTAAGCCGAGAAAATAGAGTGAAACTTTATACTTCTGCAATTTTTGAAGAGTTAGGCAGAAATTCCATCGTACAACGTTATTCTATGGGGGTTACTTTTGGAATTACAGAAAAATCTAATCTTTCACTTACATTATATCGCTTTTCAGGAGGATTAGAATATAATACTAAAACAGGTGATAAGCCCTTACCTTGGCAAAGTAGCTTTACGAAAAAGGGGGCAGGCTTAGCAGATATTATCTATCGAAACCAAATATATTGGGACGTTCCCAATGACGGTAGTTTCAGTGGTGGTTATGACTTCCCTAATTTTGATGTACGTTTCAACAGCGAATATTTTGCAGTAGGTGCATTTATGCATAGTAGAGCCGTTTCTTGGGTTCAACCCAAAGATAATGTAACATTCAACCACCCCGATAATGACCGTCAATGGAGCCACGGTGCCGCTTATCTTGAATTAAAACCTATTACCAAATGGAATATTACTGCTCGCATTAGTTACAATTTAAGTACCAATCGTGAAATTCAAGATTTTAGTCTTACTGATAGAAACCCTATCAATGGGCAAACCTTGGCAATGAATGCTCTAAATACTATTCTCAACCCCTTCACAGGGGCAAATGCTAATAGGTTTTTACTCATAGACGGTAATTTCGTAAGATACAATACTTTGATAGATGCTTCGCTTTTGAAGGATAGTACTCTGGCTTACAATGGAGGAGGTTTACGCATCAATTATGCAGGGGTTACTAAATCTTGGGGAGGAGAATTTCAGATGATACCCTTCAAAAATGAAAAAATCAATGTTGGTTTAGGTGGAAACATTGAAATTGCAGATTACAAAAATATTCAATGGATTACAGCTCGGAATAATAAGTTCTTGTTTTATCGTCCTTCGGGAGGTATATCGGATAATGGCTGGTATTATGGTTTGTGGTTGCAGGCTATTTACACACCTATTCCCAAACTTACTATAACCGCAGGTGTTCGTTATGACTATCAATTTATTAAAGATGCTTACCGCAATTTTGGCAACCAAGTGGTTTATACATTTAATGCTAATACAGGTGAATACACACCCATTCGGGCACAAAATAAAGTAGATCAAAATATTACACCAAGAGCGGTTATAAATTATCGTTTCAATGAAAATACTAATGTGAGAGCTATTTTTGCACGTGCTTTTCGTGCAGTACCTCCTCAGGAAGTAATACGCTTGCCTTTGGATATTGAACCTAAGTCAGAAATAACAGATAACTATGAAATTATAGTTAGTCATAATTTCAACAAAAAGCGAAGTAATGTATCTTTTAATACATTCTACTTACAAAATAATCGCTTGTATCAGTTTAATCCTGCTTTGCAGGCTTTTAATGCGGGAAGTGCTTGGAGCAATATAGGTTTTACACTCTCAACTTATCATAGGTTAGAATATGTAGATTTCTGGGGTTCAGCAACTTATTACATACTTCGCCGTCCTTCTGATGCTTTTGCTTTTATGCGAGACTATAAAAAACCACGGGAAGGTACAGGTATTTTGGGAACAATAGGTTCTGGGGGGGTAGCTCCCATTTATGACCCTTTGCCTAATATGCTCCTGCCCTTAGACTCTCCTGACTTATTGATAAAAGGAGGGGGTAGCTATTCATTCAAGAGGGGAACAACAATCGGTATGGAAAGCTATTTCAACGGACAGATTCTTATGCTTGCCCCTGCAAATAACAATGCAGGAGAATTAAGACCCGAAGCTATCATAGTGCAAGGCAATCAAGTAATTGAAAATCCTAATCCTAATCCTAACAACTATACCAAACATTATGTGCCTGCGAGTTTATACTTTAACCTATATATTAGACAAAACTTCGACAGGTTGCTCAATGTAAGAGGATTGTTTATAGAATTAAAAGTTAATAACTTGTTGAATAGTCCTGTGTGGAATGTTCTAAATTCTGACGCACAAGGATGGAATAGTGCTATCTACTATAAACCTAACCAAATTCCTGATTTCGGCAGAAGATTTATGTTCAGTTTTAATTATATCATTCAATAAGCCTGTTGAGACAAAATGTTATCGGTATAAATGAAATAATCATTTTTTGAATAAGAATGGAACATGTAAGTTAAATTTTTATGAAATCAATAGCAATTACCCTTGTTCTGGTATTAGGTATAGCCTTAAAAGGCTACGCCCAATCCACTGATACTTCCAAAGTGAAGTTATTCACAGCTTCTCCTGATGAAATTTTGAAAATTCCTGTAAAGGAAGCCCAAGAAGTAAGTATTGCTTCAAACGTTGTAAAGGATATTAACAAACAACCTGCTTCGGTAACAGTAATTACCAAAGAGCAAATACGCCTGAGCGGAGCCAGAACTTTATCAGAGGCTCTTACACTTTTTGCACCTGGTTATTTTGCTATTGAAGACCAAGATGATTTGATAGCAGGTTTCAGAGGGTTAGCCCCCGATAATAACTCAAAAGTTTTGATGCTTATCAATGGGCAAAATCTCAACACAGAATTCTTTTGGGGACCACCCGATGCCATTCTTAATAGCTCAAATTTGGAATATATTGAACGCATTGAGGTAATTCGGGGACCTGGTTCGGTTACTTTGGGACAGGGTGCTTTGCTGGGGGTTATTAACATTGTAACCAAAGATGCCAAAGATGCCGAAAATGCTTCTTATGAAGTTTCCGCCTCGGCAGGCTTAAATGACTTTTACAATGGAAGTATAGGAGTTAAAATCAATACCAAAGGAATTCGGTCTTATACTTATATTTCAGGGCTTTCATATCACGGACAGGCTCTTCGTAACGAAGGCTGGGCGGCACAGCAAAATAATCAAGGTTTCGCAGGTGGCAAAGTAGCTGACATGGGACATCGCTTGCGGAGAAGTCAGAATACCACTATTATCAATAGCACGCAAATCAATGATTTAGTTATCAATGTTCTTAAAACTGGGCAACGCCGAGACCTCTACAATTTCTACCGCGATAGAGAAGTTATCCGTCAGGATTTACTTTCACTCACATTGGGCTATAACTTCAAAGTTTCTGAAAAAATAAGCAATATAAGTAGTGTTTCTTTTATCAATGATGATTATGGCTTATATTCACTTACAGGTACTACTATGGGTGGTACAGCCGAACAACGTTATGGAGTAAAAAGTGTTTTCAATTTAGACGGTTTGTGGAAAAACAATAAAACTGCTTTGGGAGTAGAATACAGAATTTTTGCCATAGGATTACCTAATAGAGCAGGTAATAACTTTATAGCTAATGTAGTTGGCAGTTTTGACCCCGCTACCGCCAACCAAGACCTTACAATGGCTTACCGAGAAAATATTACGTTATTGAGTATTTTTGGAGAAAATTATTTTAGTCCCACAGAAAAATTAGACCTTTTCGTTGCTTTTCGCTACGACCAACACCCCTTCTGGGGACAAAATATCTCTCCACGTTTGGGAGCAATTTTTTTACCTAATAAAAATCTTTCTGTACGAGCTTCGTACCAAGCAGGCTTCCGTGGAGCAGTAGGATTGCATTACTCAGGGGGTTATCGTCGTGATGGTTTCTTACGTGCAGATAATTACACTCTCGTAGAGGCAGCAGGCATACCTAATGCTCGCAATATAGACCTCATTGCTCCTGAACGCATCAATAATATTGAACTGGCTTTTCGCTGGAATATCTTGCCCAAACTCACGCTTAATACGGTGAATTTCTATAATATTGTGCAAAACGTAATTGATGTAGGAGTATTTTACCAAGACCCTGATGATTTTACAATGGTCAACATAGGTTCAGATATTCCCGGCGACTGGAATGGCTACTGGTTTTTCAAAAATACACCCGGTACTTTTTCTCAAATTGGTAATGAAACTATCTTGAATTTTGTTCATGAAAGAGTAAATATCACTTTAAGTAATGCTTTAGTAAAAGTTATGGAAGCTACCGAAGAACAAAAAGATTTGGCTCTCAATGCCAATAGTATGTACTTGGCGGCAGATGAAAATGAAAAATTACGCTACAAGGCATTCCCTGAAAATGTTACACGTTTGAGCATTGTAGCTAAACCCTTAGAGAAACTATATGCAGGGTTACATTCAATTTATTATTCACGTTGGTACTCGCCCGCAGGTACAATTGCTCAAGGTGGATTTGTCTTGAATATGGGAGTAGGTTATGATTTTACAGAAAAAATATCTTTGGATATACAAGCCAAAAATCTTACTAATAACACTAATTTATATCCAATGAATAGCAATGCAGGAGGACCTGATGTTTCACCCGGTACGCCCGCATGGGAAAATACAACGTTCTGGACTACACTTCGTTTTAAATGGTAAATTGTTTCACTTAAAATTATACACTTATGAAAAAGCCTGTTAAGATTTTCTTGGTACTATTTGTTATTTGGAATGTATCTATAAAATTATCGGCACAAAATAGCATCAACACTCTGCTTGCTGAACTCAACAAAGCCAAAGATGTACCTCAACGTATCAATATATTAGAACGTTTAGGGTTGGCTTATCAGCGGCAAAATGCTCATAAAAAAGCTATTGAATATTTTGAGCAAGTGTACCAATTGCAAGAACAAAATAATGAAAGTAATGCTGCCAAAATCGCTATTCTTAATGCTACTGGCAATTCGCAGATGGCATTAAAAGATTATGACAATGCACAAAAAACTTATGACAAAATTTTGCGTCTGCAGAAGAAAGAAAATCGCAAAAAAGATGAAGTAAATACCTTGCACAAACTTGCTGAAATCTGTGAAGCGGCAGATAAGAATCAAGAAGCCTTGAATTACACGTTGGAATGTCTGCAGCTCAACAAAGAATTGGGTGATGAAATGGCAGTAGCAGATACCCACAATAATTTAGGTTTCTTGTACCGCCAACTCGGTAACACACAAAAATCTATGGATCATTTTATGGAGGCTTTGGCAATTTATGGAAAAATAAGCCGTTTGCAGCCTCATCAACAACTTACTACTTATACAAATTTGGGGGTTACTTATAGCTATATTGGTAAATTTGATGATGCAAGTGAGTATTTTCAAAAGGCTTACAACATTGCCGAAAAGCAAAAAAATCAATATGAAATAGCCAACCTTTCCAACTATTTAGCCGCTAATAATTATGTTTCAGGCAAAAGCAGAATAGCTATTTCACAAGCAGAAAAAGCTATTTCTATTGCTCAAAATTTGCCTAATGGCGATAATATCTTGGAAGTAAGTTACAACATTTTGGCTCAAGTCTATCAAAAAGAAAAAGATTTTGCTCAATATCAAAAATACAATAAACTTTATCAAGAAACTCGTGAAAAAATCAGAAGAAAAGAAGCGGAAGAGCAGCAAAAATTACTCGAAGAGCAAATCAATGTAGAAAAGAAAGAAAATGAACTCAAGCAAGATATTGCCGAAAAAGAAAAACAAGAAATGACCTTAAAACAACTGGCTTTGGAAAGAGAAAAAGCAAGACAAGAAGCAGATTTGGCAAGAAAAGAGAGTGAAATTAGCCGAGCACGTGCCTTGAACCAAGAATTGGAACGCAAACGAATTGAACAGGCTCTCTTGATTACCAAACAACAAGCTGAAGCCGAAAAACAACGCCAAGAAAATGAACTCTTACAACGGGAAAAAGAACTCCAAGCTATCAAGATTGAAGCTCAAGAAAAGGAAAAAGTGTTGAGAGAAAAAGAACTTGCCGAGGTGAGAGAAAAAGAAAAAATTGCTAAACAACAAAAAGAAGCCGCCGAAAAAGAAGCCCGTGCTAATGAGCTCATCAATCAACTCTTGATGATTATTATTGCTTTGGCAGTGATTGGCTTGATTTATACCATTTACACTTACATTCGCATACGCAAGCAGAAAAATGCAATTGAACGACAAGCCCAAGAAATTGAAAAACAAGCTAAAGAAATTCAAAAGCAGTCTATTGAAATCCAAGAGCAAGCCAATCAAATTGCGGCTCAAAACGAAGAACTTCGCCAAAATCAAGAGGAAATTATGGCTCAAAGAGATGCCATTGCCGAAAAGAATGCCATACTGGCTGAACAAAATGAAAAAATTGAAAAAAGTATCAATGCCGCTATGACTATCCAGCAGGCAGTTTTGCCTCACGAAGATAAAATGAAAGAATTGCTTGGCGAATATTTCTTGATTTTTAGACCCCGTGATGTAGTTTCAGGAGATTTCTATTGGGTAGAACAAGTGGAAAATAAGGTGATTGTCGCTACCGTTGACTGCACGGGACACGGCGTACCCGGTGCCTTGATGAGCATTATTGGTAGCACTATGCTTACCAAAGTGGTTAAGCAATATCAAATTACTGACCCCGCTGAAATTCTGCGAAAGTTAGATGAGGAAATTCGCTCTACACTCCAACAAGATAAAACCGAAAACCAATATGGTATGGACTTATCGGTTTGCGTTTTGGAAAAACAACCTGACGGATTTACTAAACTAACTTATGCAGGAGCCAAAAGACCGCTCTATTACATTGAAGCTGACCACGACCAAGTATTTATGCTCAAAGGTGATAGACGCTCCATTGGTGGATTTCAGAATGAAAATGTACCTTTCACTAATCAGGAACTCAAACTGAAAACAGGTAGTTTATTGTATTTGGGTAGCGATGGCTTCACTGACCAAAACAATATAGAAAGAATTAAACTGGGAGAAGCTAAATTTAAGTATTTGCTTTCTCAAAATTGCAAGTTACCTCTTAGTGAACAGCAAAAGTGTTTAGAAAATTTTTTAGATAATTATCAGCGAGGTACTATGCAACGCGACGATATTCTACTTATGGGAATTAAGCTCTGAAATTGCAAGATTTTTTTCTTGATATTTGGTGTTGTAAAAAACTTTCTATACTTTTACGCTGCCGACTTTCTTTGGCACGACAAATGTTCTGTAAAAAACCAAATGCTCTACCAATGAAAAAAGTAGCAAAGGTTCTGTTATTTGGCTTTTTAGCATTTGCCTGTGCAAGCCCTAATCTCTATGGGCAGCCAGAAACCGCTAAAAATTCAGAAATTGACGCTGAACTTAAAAATTATATCCCTGCTATCCACGATGACCTTGTGGCAGAGCGTCTGAAGTGTATTGAAAATCAAATTCCGCTTACTTACAACGCTGTTGTAAAAAAACAAATAGAACGTTTTTGTGTAAAACAACGCAATCAAATCAAGTATTACTTGATGCGAAAAGACCGCTATTTTCCCATTTTTGAGGAAATTCTGGCTAAATATAATTTGCCCGATGAACTTAAATATTTATCTGTGGTGGAGTCAGCTCTATTGCCTAAAGCTACTTCTTGGGCATCGGCGGTAGGTCTGTGGCAGTTTATGCCTTTTACAGGAAGAATTTATGGCTTAAAACAAGATTTCTACATTGATGAACGCATAGACCCCTATAAATCCACAGAGGCAGCAGCTCGCTTTCTTAAATATCTGTATGAGCGATTTGGCGATTGGCATTTAGCTCTTGCCGCTTACAATGCAGGACCTGGTAGAATTGACCAAGCTATAAAAAAAGCAGGAGGAAAAAGAAATTTTTGGGAAATCTATCCTTATTTACCTTCGGAAACCAGAGCCTATGTGCCTATTTTTATTGCAGTAACCTACGTTTTCAACTTTCATCAAGAACATTTCGCCGAAGTTCCCCAAGAAGTACACTCTTACATTCCCGCAGATACAATTATAGTAAGCCAGTTTGTTAATCTTAAAGAACTTGCTAAACAATTAGAAGTAGATTTTGATGTTTTACAAGTACTTAACCCTCAACTCAAAAAGAATGTTGTACCTCGCCACTACAAAGATTATGTTTTACGTATTCCCAAAGATAAGATTGAGTATTTTTACGAGCATCGTGAGGAAATTCTTAAAGCCGCTAGCAAGGGTAGCTATCAATATATTTCTTATCCTACTATTTATCAAGAAGCATTAGCAAGCACAAAAGGCAAAAAGAAAGTTACTCACATTGTAAAAAAAGGAGAAACTCTTGCTCAAATTGCTCAAGTGTATCAGGTTCATACACGAGACGTGATGCTATGGAACAAACTTCGCTCTCAAAACTTAATGGCTTCGCAACGACTTGTTCTTTGGATTGATGAAAAAAGAAAAGAAACAGAGGAAAAAGACAAAGAAAATCTTGAAAATAACGAACAGAATAATCTTGCTCAAAACGATACACAAACAGATAGCGAGGAGAAAGAAACTAAAACTCTGCAAGAGACCAAAATCCCTGTGCATAAAATTGCTCTTAAAGCACCTGCAAGCGGTATTGCAGGAACAGCTAAAAACAACGCCCCCAAAGCACTATATCATATTGTAAAGCAAGGCGATACCATTTGGAGCATTAGCAAACGCTACAATGGTTCTGTGGAACAAATTCGAAAACTTAATCCCCAACTCAAAGGCGAAAATTTAGCAGTAGGACAGAAAATAAGAGTATATTAACGTGAGTTACAATATTTGATTTGATAGATAATGTTTTGCGATTATAGATAATTGGTAATAAGCGATATGAATGCAATTTGTAGCATTGCCTCTGCTGACTCTACCATTTTTGCTACTTCTCTGAATAATCTTCTGCGAAAATTTAAGAAGCTAAAAGTTCTTTCCACTACCTTGATGGCAAAAGGTAGCCCCAACTTATCTACTAAAAATATCCCTTTCCGTCCCTTAATTTTTTTGTTACCATCCACCCCTACTTCTTGACTTACAAACTGAACAGATTTTACACCCTGACTATCAATAGCTAATAAACTTGGACTTGCCTCCTTACCTTGCTTTATGCGTACTCTACCACCAGATTAAAGATTTGTTCCCAAATACCTCGCCTTTTGAATTGTCTAAAATGGTAGTAAACCGTTTTGCCAAGCGATATTTCGGTAGGTCAATTTCGCCACTGCACGCCCGTATAGTTCAGATACAATATCGCTTCAACAATATCTCACAAAGAATGCTTAGATTTTCTACGCTTGCCAATGATTTTTTCTATATATTGCCATTGAGAATCGCCTAAGAAAGTGAATTTTGCTCTTATATTCTTAATGTTTTTGGTGAGACAATGAGATAAGCAATTCTTTTCATAATACAAAATTCATCTTTCGCAAAACATTATCTCAAATGTACTCATTAACAAGCGGGTTTGCAAAGGTAATTTTTTTGAATATAGATAATTTCCAAGCAAAATTATGTAACTTGCATAGCTTTCACTTTTTTCTTGAAGTATGCACAAATTGCTTGCAACCCACATTTTTCGCAATGAGGTTTGCGAGCTGTACAGATATATCTGCCGTGCAAAATAAGCCAATGATGTGCTTTGGGGATAAGTTCAGCGGGAATATTTTGGGTAAGTTCTTTTTCTACTGCCAAAGGGGTTTTAGCTTTTGCCGAAACCAAACCCAAACGATGTGAAACTCTGAACACATGGGTATCTACTGCCATAGTAGGTTGATTGTAAATCACAGAAGCTATCACATTGGCTGTTTTTCTGCCTACTCCTTGTAAAGTTTGTAAATCTTCTATATTTTCAGGGACTTGTCCGTTATAGACCTCTACAATTCGTTTGGCAGCGGCTATAAGATGTTTAGTCTTGTTATTAGGATAAGATACACTTTTGATATATGGATAAACCTCTTCAAAAGTAGCCTGTGAAAGACTTTCAGGCGTTGGGAAACGCTCAAACAAAGCAGGTGTAACTGCATTGACACGTTTGTCGGTACATTGTGCCGAAAGAATGACCGCTACAAGCAGCTGAAAAGGATTTTTGTAAACTAATTCGGTATTAGGTTCGGGAAAGTTTTGAGTAAAGTAATCTAATAGAAATTTGTAGCGTTGTTTTTTAGTC
>JANWZC010000088.1 GCA_025054975.1 Raineya sp. | reverse complement strand
AATCACCAAACAGGGTTTATCGGGAAAAAGGGCTTTTGCACCTATTGCCGCCGCAAGTCTATCTGTTCCTAATGTTTGTGGGCTTTTATAGCAATTTTCAATGGGTACAGGTACGCTACTATCAAAAATGAGGGGTTTCTTAGGCAATTTTCTTGCCAAAATTTCTGTATCGTTTCTTACAGAACTTACAATGAAATTATCAGCTTGATAGCCCTCAATGGTACGTAATAGAAGGTCTTGGTCGGTAGTTTCTAAACCTTCTACCAAACGATTGTTCTCAAATAAAGCAGTTTTATAGCGTGAGTTGCCTAAATCTATAGTAACGTTCTTCATAGGGCAAACAAATAGATTTTGTTTTTTAATCAAAAAGCTGAAAATAAACCTTCAATTTTGGCTCAAAATTAGCAAATATCGTTCCAAACAATCAAATAATTTTGCAAAAGATTTTATAACGAGAAAAACATTTTTTTACGGAGAAAGTTGTAACTTGCAAGCACAATATTTAACCCTAAACCACTATTTATATGGCAGATGCTTATATTTATGACTCAATCCGAACTCCGAGAGGCAAAGGCAAGCCCGAAGGTTCTTTGCATACCATTCAACCTGTGGAATTGGTAAGTACCTTACTTCAAGCATTGCGAGAAAGAAATCAGTTAGATACCAGCTTGATTGAAGACATTATTTTGGGTTGTGTTACACCCATTGGCGAGCAAGGGGCAAATATAGCTCGTACTGCGGCATTGGTAGCGGGTTATGCCCAAACCACCGCAGGAGTACAAATCAATCGATTTTGTTCATCGGGCTTGGAGGCTATCAATATGGCGGCAGCTTACATTATGTCGGGGCAAATGGAAGCTATTATCGCAGGAGGTGTGGAGTCTATGTCGCGTGTTCCTATGGGCTCTGATGGAGGAGCATTATTTACTAGTCCTGCGGTGGTTGCCAAGCATAAAATTGTGCCACAAGGCATTTCTGCGGACTTAATTGCTACTAAATATGGTTATTCTCGCACCGATTTAGATACTTATGCAGTACATTCGCACCAAAGAGCTTATAAAGCACAAACAGAAGGCTATTTCAAGAAATCTATTGTGCCTGTTCGCGACCAAGCAGGTTTTGTGATATTAGACAAAGATGAAACTATCCGCCCCGATACTACATTGGAAACACTTGCCAAATTACCTCCTTCATTTGCTATGATGGGGCAAATGGGTGGTTTAGACGGCTTGGCTCAATTGCGTTATCCTGAAGTAGAACGCATTGAACATCTGCATCATGCGGGCAATAGTTCGGGTATTGTAGATGGGGCGGCGGTTACACTTTTGGGAAGCAAAGAGTTTGGCGAAAAAACAGGCTTGAAACCTCGTGCCAAAGTAAAAGCCTTTACCATTATTGGTTCTGAACCTACCATTATGCTGACAGGACCTGTGCCAGCAGTACAAAAACTGCTCAAAAAACAAGGTATGCAACCTAATGATATTGATTTGTATGAAGTTAATGAGGCTTTTGCTGTTGTGCCTCTGTACTTTATGGATATGATAGGGGTGGCTCACGATAAGGTAAATGTCAATGGGGGAGCCATTGCTATGGGACACCCACTCGGAGCAACTGGTTCGGTGATTTTAGGCACACTTTTAGACGAATTAGAACGTCGTAATCTCCAAACTGGATTAGCCACCCTTTGCATTGGTGGAGGAATGGGAATTGCTACTATTATTGAAAGGGTGTAAGTGAAAATCAAAAAATTACACTCAAATAGTTAGAGATATAATAAGCCCCCTTTTGAATGCAGAGGGGGCTAGCAGTCGAGTGCTTACTTTATTTAATAACTACCAAACGCCTCGTGAGGGTATGTTCGGAAGTTTGTAGGGTGTATAAATATACTCCTGGGGATAAATTCTGAGTACTGAAAGTTACCTCCTGTTTGCCTTCTTTTTGCTCTGTATCTACTAATGTCAGTAAGCGTTCTCCCATAATGTTTGAAAGATACACAAGTACCTTTTCATCTTTTTCCAAAAAGTAGCTTATAGTTACATCTGCTTTTGTGGGGTTGGGGTAGGCTGATAGTAGAAATGTCCCATTTTCAGCATCAGTAGCTACATCTTGAAGTTCTTTACTAATAGTTGTGAAGCGTGCTGGGTAAGCATACAGGCTATTTCTACAAAATTGATAAATACGAGCAGGACTTGCTGGAGGTTGCTTGATGTTACAAATTGAAGGATATAGATTAACGGTCTGCAAATCATACTGAGGTGTAATGCCTGTATTGCTACTTCTAATTTGAATTTGACCAGCACGAACAATTAGTCTTGCTCCATTTCTAAGCACTACATTTCCAACTGATACCAAATTAAGTGCTCGGATAGTAGTTGTTTGACTATATACTTGACCATCTGGAATAATTACTATCTCAGGAATATCTTCTGGAGAAGAAGGAATCTGACCATTGGGGGTATTTAATTTAGTTAGCTTAACTGGATATTTACCAATAAAGACTATATCATCTTTTGGGTCAGTAGAATTATTTTTTACCAAGCGTGCTACAATCTTAACATACACTTCTGGCTCTTTAGGATTATCGCTACCACAAACAGGAGCATCTCTGTAGGTTGGAACAAACCTTGCAAACCTAAAAAAAGGTTTAGCTTGGATAAAACAATTTAGTGGATAGTAATGAGAACGATAAATGCGATAGTCTTTATCACCTTCTCTTTTTGTTAAACTATCAAGTGTAGCATTTGACCATCTTATACCTGCTGGTAATGTTGGTATTTCATCACTGCCCTCAAAAATTAAAGCTGCTTGAATATCTGAAAGATTGTAATTGATATTAAGAGCTGGATTGATAACATATTCAAGCGGCTTAGTAATTTCATAAACTCTTTGCTTAATTTGTATAGTCTGATATATGGGATTGCTGGTACAAGGGTTATTGCTATATGCAAGGAATTCATAATTATGATTATATTGTATTACCTCTGGGGTTGTTAATAAATTAAAAATTCCTAGGGGATTATCATACACCGGTAGTGCGTCAGGGCTTGCCCCATTATGATTACTACCAGGTATTCGGAAAATAGCTTCAGAAGATAGTTGTAAGGAGGTTATTGAACCATTAGCTTTGAAGTTGTTTAGTATAACTACACCTGTTATTGTACTTTCGCTGTTATTTTTTTTACTTTTGCCTACAAAAAAATCTATAGCAGTTAGCACTGCACTTACAACTGCACCAACTTTGGGAATAATTAAAGCGGCTGCTTTAGCCCCCTTCAAAAATTTTTCAAATTGGGAGATATCTACACTCGGACTTTGCAAACCTGCCGCCTCCCAGCGTTTATTTAAATCTTGTACTGCATCTGCTACTTGGGTCAAAACTTTCACCCCACCTTCTACCTTGTTACTTACCGTAGAAAACAAACTTTTAATATCACCTGTGGCGGTATTATTATTAGCAGGTGAGGAGTAAGGAAGGCTATTGAGCGTCATATTGACCTGAGCTGTATTAAAAAAATGTGCAGTAATAAGTAATGAACCACTATACAGGCAAGTACAAGGGTCATAAAACATAGGAAAATCTGCATACATCCATTCTAAATCTGCATTGATGACCCTATTAACTGCTTTGATATTGGTACTATCTTTGAAAACATCAGTAGGTAACAAAGGTGAAGCTTTGGCTGTGAGTAAATTAGATTGATAAACAGGTGCAGCTAGCCTGTAAAATTCAATACTAATGTAGCCACCTTTATTGGGGTCATTGGTTTGAGCAGCGGAAGATTTGGGTATCAGAAAGAATACTCGCAATATAGCCGTATTTTTGTTGTAAAAAACCCAATAAGGTCTAGATGTTCTGAAACTTGGAGAGCCAATGTTTCTTTTTACAAATTCCCAGCCCTCATCAGGTTCAAAATCTTTTACTGCAAACTGAGCTATTTCGTAAGTATTTGAAGCAATTACATAAAAAGGTGAAATAACCTCATTAATAGGCGGATTAAAGTAACTTGCCAAATATGCTTCCCAAGTAGGAGTACGCCAATCCCAAACATTAACGGTGGGAGCAGTGGTTCTAATATTATCGCTACAAGGATTGGTAGGAGGATTCTGCCCTACCTGCCCATAAACCTTGAAAGCTATCACTATGAGCAGTAGTGGTAATAATAGTCTAACTTTCATAATAAAATACGTTTAATTAATTCTTGAACCAGTAATTTTGAACTTGAAATTACGATCTGTTTGAACATTCAAAAAAGTACCTTCAATAGTGATTTGTTTTCTATCTTTGCTCAAATAGCCGTAAGGTAAGCCAGTGGTATAAGTAGGAACATAAGTGGGAGTATAACCAAATTTTGACCAAACTCCTTCATAAATTGCGAAGGCAAAGCAGTTAGGGTAATCAATGGAATAAATCATGCCTGGTTTTTCTTGTAGAAGCAAATCACTATCAATTAAATACCTCATTATAGGTCCGTTAAAGGTATTATCATAAGGCTGATACCTGATAATAAGGTCATAGTAATTGCCGGGGTCATTTATTTCATCGTGTACTCTGTATTTACCTGCAAAAGGAGCATTTAAGAAATCAATAAAGTAGATTTTCTTGACAAGGGTATCTACGCCGTCGTCGCCTGCAATACATTCAAGATTGGGTTTTCTTGTAACGATAGACATAATTTCAAGGCTATCTCCTGGCAGCACACTGGGTTCTTGGAAGTAAAGAGCTATTTTTTTTCCTTCTCTGAGCTCAGGGTCTCCTTGAATTTTCCACTCATATTTAAGGGCATTTTCTACCAAAGACTCAATAATGATACTTCCACCTACAAAGAAAGTATCTTCTTCTGCAATGACATTAGTAGGTTTGCCGTTTCTTTCTACGCCACGAATAACGGTATAGGTTCTAAACTCAGCCCGATTGCTTTGCACATCTCTACATTTTCGCTTACAGGCTTGCAGGCACACACCCACAAGTACTATAAAAAACAATAATTTTTTCATAAGATTAGGGGTTTTTAGCTTCTAATGCTTGGATACGCTTTTCTAAATTTTTTAGTTTAGCATTTTCTATCTCCAATGCTTTGATACGTTTTTCCTGTTCTATGGTATAGAGAGTAAGTTCTTCCACTTTTTTAAGCAGAATTATATTCATACCATTCAGGCTCATACCTTCTTTTTCAATTTCTTTGGCGGTAGGCACTTCGGGGAGATGTTTATAGGTTTTGATAAATTTCTCTATATCTAAAAGCGAGGGTAAAGGGTAGTTAGGCTCAAAAACATAATCAGGAAAGGTATAGACGTTGCTTAAAAATACTCTCACTTCTTCTTTTGCACCAATTTTGCCTCCTACGGCAAGAGTGTAAGAGCCTTCTGCCCCCCATCCTAAGCCAATTCTTAATTTAGTACCAATAAATGAAGTTCCTCTTGTATTAAACTCGGTTACAGGATAATCATTATTGATTTCATCAAAAAGCCGAAAGTAATGATTGTCGTTGGTAGCCCCACCAAATTCTACAATTTTTACTTGTGGCTCTTGGCTGTCATTTCTTTCCCATACAAAACGCCCTCCCCAACGATTGGTTTTGAAAATAGTTGTAGTTTGTCCATTGGCATCCAAATTGCTTATTTGAAAAGCAGGAATTGGATTACTACCAAACTCTCCTATTTCAATTCGTTGCATAAAGCGAGCAGGGGCATTGAAACGACTAGGACCTTCAAAAGTACTTTCAGAACCTACATGAAAAGGATAAGTAGGACATTCAATATTGATACCAATAGGGGGTCTCAGGGTTCTTCCACATAATGGTCCTAAAGGTACAATTTCTGTAAAATTAGAAAAAATCTGTCCAAAAACATTTTGCGACCATAAAAACATCAGCAAAAATTTGCTTGATAAATAAAAATTTCGCTTAAAAAATTTGGAAATTTGGAAATTTGGAAATTTGGAAATTTGGAAATTGAGTGTTAGATAACATATTAGTAAGGTTTTAGGGTTTGATGATATAAGGTAGGCAGAGTGTTCAAAATCGGTATAAATATGGGAAAGTTTATCAAAAATTCCAAATTTGTAGTGAGAAATTTATATTCAAAGAAATCTAATTTTGTACCACTCTTTTGCTCGTTGAGCAAAGCCCAAACGCTAAAAGAGTGGTACAAAACCAAATTTCTTGAGTATAAAATCTAACCAATCGGTTTCCTTAAAAATTCGGGTTTGGTGGTGCGGATATTAGCTTTGAGCTGATTGAGTATAGAGTACAAACCGAAATAAGTGCGATTGATATACAAGCCGTGCCTTGAACCTCGGGCTTGGTTGGTTTTGCGAAGTTCTTCGGTGCGGGCTAAACTTTCTGCGTATTCATAAATTTCTTGGAAATAGGCATCATTGCCGAAATCAAAAGTTTCTGAGTGGAAAGGCTTCCCGAGAAGTTCTATCATGCCTTTGAAAAGTCGGGTGAAAAGGGCTTGTTGTTCGGGGCTATCTTCGGGTAAAATGAAACCTAAATTTTTGAAAGTCTGTAAAAGTGTAGCTTCGTCTTTCAAAAGATAAGGGTTAATAACAATGAAATAATTGTCATAATATTCTTGCGGAATTTCTTTGACACAACCAAAATCAATTACGCCTACTTTCCCTTCGGGGGTAAGCAAGAAATTACCAGGGTGGGGGTCTGCATGAACGGCTCGGAGGGTATGAATTTGGTAGTCGTAAAAATCCCAAAGGGCTTGTCCTATACGATTTCGGACTTCTTGCGAGGGATTAGTTTTCAGAAATTCAGGCAAATGTTTGCCTTCCAACCAATCCATAGTCAAGATTTTCTTGCAAGAATATTCGGGATAATATTTGGCAAAAAAAAGGTCGGGAAAATGTGAGCAGGCTTGTGAAATTTCCACAGAGCGTTTGAGTTCTAAATCATAGTCAGCTTCTTCTAAGAGCTTGCTTTCAACTTCCTGCATGTAAAGGTCAATATCTTTTTCATTCATATTCAAAATCCTAATAGCAAAAGGCTTTACCATTCGTAAATCGGATTTGATACTCTCGGCTACGCCTGGATACTGAACTTTGACGGCTAACTTCTTTCCATTTAAGGTTGCCTGATGAACTTGCCCAATAGAAGCGGCATTAACGGCATCTTTGCTGAAGGTATCAAAAATTTCGGTTGGGCTTTTGCCTAAATATTTTTTGAAAGTTTTTACAACCAAAGGATAGGAAAGTGGTGGAGCAGAATATTGAGCCATTGTAAATCTATCTACGTAGGCTTTGGGTAATACATTTTTATCCATGCTCATCATTTGAGCCACTTTCAAGGCACTTCCTTTGAGTTCGCTGAGAGTTTTGTAAATATCTTGGGCATTACTTTCGTGCAGTTCTTCTTTGCTCAATTCAGGATTGACAAGTTTTTTGGCATAGTGTTTCAGGTAATTTCCGCCTACTTTTACACCTGTTTGAATGAACTTTGTAGCACGAGCTACTTTGGAAGTAGGGATACTTTCTTGTTTTTTCATAGAAAAAAGGCTTTTTTTGCAAAACTAAAATTTCGCTTGCAAAGTTTCGTGAATTAAACATTAAATTTCCAACAAAATAATATCTCGTGTCTTGCGTCTTGTGTCTAATGTCTTGTGTCTTGTGTCTAATCTCTAATGTCTATCCCATGAAAGCAGGTTTTGTGAATATTATTGGTAAGCCGAATGCGGGTAAATCTACGCTCTTGAATGCTTTGGTGGGGGAGAAGTTAGCGATTGTTACCCCCAAAGCTCAAACTACTCGGCACAGAATTAAGGGAATTGTAACTACTGATGAGTATCAAATTGTATTTTCTGATACTCCTGGTATCATTGAGGCAAAATATGCCTTGCACAAGGTTATGATGAAGTTTGTAGAGGAAAGTTTGGAAGATGCTGATATTTTGCTTTTTGTGGTAGATATTACCGACACAGAAAAAGATGAAAAAATCATTCAACTTTTGCAAAAATATACTCAATTTCTATTGATAGCTCTCAATAAAATTGACTTGATTGACCAAAAAACTTTGGAAAATAAAGTTCATGAATGGCAACGGATTTTTCCAAGCGTACCAATTCTACCGATTTCGGCGAGCAATTACTTCCAACTTGATACACTTTTGAAGTTGATAGTTGAAAAATTACCCGAACATCCTCCTTATTTTGATGTAGATGAACTTACCGATAAAACAGAGCGTTTTTTTGCGGCGGAAATTTTGAGAGAAAAGATTTTTCTGCATTATGAAAAAGAGGTGCCGTATAGCACCGATGTACAGATAATTTCTTTTAAGGAAAGCGAGGATATTATTCGTATTCAGGCGGAAATTATTGTAGAGAGGGAAAGTCAAAAAGGAATTATCATTGGCAAGGGAGGCAAAGACCTCAAAAAAATAGGTACAGAAGCACGCAAAGAAATGGAACAATTTTTCGGTAAAAAAGTACATTTAGAACAATTTGTAAAAGTAGAGAAAAATTGGCGAAAGCAAGAAAAATGGCTTAAAAGATTAGGTTATCAAGTATAATGAAAAAGTCCCTGCAAAGGGACTTTTTCTTGATTATTGTTTAGCTATCTTCCTGATAGCTCTATGCGTAGTGTTTTTAATTTCCAAAATATACAAACCTTTGGGCAATTTACTTATATCAAGTTGTTGGCTTTCTTGCAAAGAGCCTTCCTGCAATTTCCTACCTTTAACATCTATCAAAGTGAAATTTGCATCATTCTGTAAATTTTGTGGAAGCGTGATAGATATTGTATTTTCCGAAGGATTAGGCGAAAGAATTAGCTCGTTAGAAATATCTTGCAAAGATAGTACGGTTATTGCAACTTCATTAGATAAGCGTTTGCAAGTATTCACACTGGATTGTGCTTCTACTTGGTAGATGCCCAAACTGGTAGGTATCCATTCGGGATTAGTGCCTGTGGTTGCTAAAAATGCTCCATCTTTGAACCAACGATAATTTCTATGTCCTTGGGTAGCTCGCAATATGCCGTTTTCGTACGCAAGGGATAGGTTAATACTTGTATTTTTAGCAGTAACGTTTCTCTGATTATTAGCGGCATTTTGGTCGCCAGTAACGCTCACTGTGGCAGAAATTTGGTAGGTTTCATCAACAATGCCTAAATTGGCATTGAACACTACATCTTGCGAGGCACCTGCCGCAAGCGAGGCAATATTGCGAGTGCCATTGATAACCAAGCTATTATCTGATTTACGAACTTCATAAGTTACCGTGAGGTTCGTAAGATTTGAAGTTCCCATGTTCTGAAGTGTAACTTTTACTTCACTACTTTCAGACATATTGCAAGAATTTCCCGAAGGAGTAATGTTCGTAATAGCGGCGTCTGTATTACATACTTGCGAGGAGAAGTTAAAAGAAATCGCATTACATCTACGACTAACTGCTCCATTGGGTCCTAAGGCTCGTACTGCATACCAATAAGTTTCTCCAGTAGGTACGTTATCGGTATAGTTAGTGCTGGTGGTAGTGCCTACCGACTCCATATACTTGGCACCCAAACGAAATACCTCGTAACTGGTTGCTCCTGCAACCGCCGACCAAGAAAGATTAACTCCCGTACAACCTGCCGATGCCGCAAGACCAGTTGGAAAAGGCATAATTGAGAAATTGGCTATGCTTTGTGATTGCAAACTACCTTTACTTACACGCACGCGTACTTGTCCACTTTGTATGTTAGGCACATTCCAATCAAAAGAACGAGTAGAACCTGCTAAGCCAGTAGCAATACTTGTCCAAGTAGAACCGCCATCGGTAGAATACTCTAAATTGAAAGTGCCTGAACTGCCCCAAGCGTCCCAACGGAGTTTTTCAACGGTTCCAGGTGTAAAACTCTCTCCACCAATCGGGAAAGTAAGAACTACATCATCTTGGACGAATTCATAGCAAACCACATATCGTTGAGGTCCCTGAGGGACTGCAACACCACTTACCGAAATAGTATAAGAACCTGCAACAGGGTCATCAATAGTTACTTGTTCAGAGTTGTTGATGTTATCTACACCACGCACCGCAGGGTCGGAAGGATTGCTTGGATTCAATATCCAAGGATTTACAGGAGAAGCCGCAGGAGGAGTAACGGTCAAGTTCAGATTATTCACCAATGGCACACTCGCTCCTGCTGCTCCTTCATAGTCGTTCCAATAGAGCATTACTTTGAGTTGTTTTGTACCAGCGGGTACATTGATAGTTTGTGTTTGAGTTACGCCTTGTGTGATATTATTGACATAATACCGATTTTGCTCTAACATAAGTATTGCCCTACGTGCATTGATGCGTCCATAGCCGAAGGTAAAATCAGGACCTGGGTTACCTAAATCATCAGCGGTATTCATCACAATAGCCTTGATAATATCAGAAGTGGGCATAGCATTGCTGTTCAAGGCACGATAAGCATGGTAAAGTGCCGCCAAAGTTCCCGAAACCGCAGGACAAGCCATTGAAGTTCCTGATGAGGAATAGTAAGTATTATTTTCTCCCGTAGAATTTACGCTAGTGCCTACTGCTGCTACTTCGGGTTTAAGTCTTCCGTCTGCGGCAGGTCCGCGACTGCTTGATGAACTAATAGCATCTGTTTTAGAAAGGTTACCCACAGCAATTACATTTTTGCCTGCTTTTCTACCACCTGTGATGGTATAAAATCCTGAGCCGCTATTTCCCGCAGAAAATACGTGCATCAAATCGGGCATTTGACGAATTTGCTGATCTACTTGTCTTGCTCCTGTGTTGTAGCCTGCATTCAAAGTTTCTCCCAGAGAATGTGAGGTTATCCGAACGTTTTTGGTATTGTAAGGTGTGGGCATTTGGTCAATAT
>JANWZC010000087.1:5863-10884 GCA_025054975.1 Raineya sp. | reverse complement strand
CTTTGTCAAGCAAGGGTTTTACAATAGTATGCAAAGGGTGGGTTTTATTAGAACCAGGGTAACCCACCAAAGCCAAGAATAAGATAGCTTTTTCAATCCACGTGCCTTTTACTTTGACTTGATACCGCTTGCCCAAAGCCACCGAAACAGCAAAAAGAATGGCACTTGCCGTGTAATCTTTCGGAAAGTTCAAGTCTTTTTCAAGAGCATTGATAATTTCTTGAATAGCTTTCGGAAAGGCACTTACAGGAAAGGGGTTCAAAAATTCACTTGCCTGTTCTTGTTGTACTTTGATAGTGTTTTCGGAAATAGCTTTTACTAATTCTTTTCCGTTAAAAATTTGTTTATTTTCAGCGTTTTTCATATCTTTACAAGGGTTTTTTAGATGAGCTTTGCTTTTCAGCCTCTACCTCTTTGGTAGGGGTTTCTTTTTTGATGTATTTTACTAAATCAATAGGTTTATCTATTTCAGTAAGCAGTGAGGCACTTACAAAACTTTCGCTTTGCGTGCCTTCTCTACAAAGTCTTTTAAGGGCTTTCCGAATTACAGAAAGCTCCTTACTATTAAAATCCTCAAATCGCATAATCCTAAAATTTAATATGGTTCTTTTCTAAAAATTCAAGGGCTTGACTTAATTTGAATAAAGTCCTACGACCTACTTTGTAGTAAGGTAATCCCTTTCGCATAAGTGCATGAATAGTAGGCAAGGTTATACCAAGCCTTTGGGCTAATTCCTTGCGTCCTACTACTGCATTTGCGTTTTCGGTTGTGTTTTGGAGAGCCTTTTTAATTTCGGCAAGGCTTGCCAAAATTTTTTCATTTTGCTCTATGAGCGGGGTAAAAAACGGCAAGAATGGATTTTTTTCGTCTTCCATACAAAAGCGGTTTTGAGGTTAAACAACTTTACAAAAGCCTCAAAACCTTGAAAGTGAGCAGGAAACCTAAAAAAGTTACAAATAAATTTGGAAATGAATGAATAAAGTATTTACTTTGAGTAGGTTTTTGTTAGTGAGTGATTTACTTCATTCCTAAATCATTTCACTTTTTTAGGTTTCCTGCTCTGAACTTTCAAAGTTCAGAGCTTTTTTTTGCTAAATTAAAAACCCATAAAATAAAAAGCAAGAAAAATAAAGAAAAAAATTTGAGTTATTTATTTGATTTTCAAAGTTTTAGTAAATATATTATTTATTTACTTTATCCTTCTTTAACGTTAATTGACTGAAAAACAAGAGCTTAATTTTTTTTATAGCTCTCAAAGGTTTCTTTTATTACTTCAAAGTCTTTTTGTAGCAAGCAAAGAAAATTTGTAACTCTTTTAATTTCTGAAAAAGGGACTTGTAGAGGCTTACCCAAACAATTTTCAATTTCTTTGGCAAGTTCATCATTGTTTTTCAATTCAGAAACAACAAAAAAAAGGTCTAAAATTGCTTTTTGAACCTGAACAGGAGGAAAATCATTTGAAAAATTTTCGCAAACGTTATCTAAAAGACTTTTGAGTACAAATAATTCTTTTAATCGGTTATTAGTTTCGGGAGCTTGAACTATTGAAAACATACTTATACAAATTTTTAACTTACTCCTAACATAGCTTTTCTTACAATATCCAAAGCCGTTTGTTTAGGTACATTTACGTATTTAGTGAAACTTTTGTAATCTTTGTGTCCTGTAAATTGCATTACAATTTCAGCGGGTACGCCCTTCAAGAGCAAGTTTGTGGCAAAGGTACGCCGTGCCGTGTGTGAGCTAATCAGTTTCCATTTGGGAACGCTGTAAGTGAAGCTATGTTTGCCCTTGAAAATGGTTACTTCAAAAGGTTCGTCAATTCCTGCAAGCCTGCAAAGTTCCTTCACGTATTCATTCATTTTTTGGTTACTAATCGGTCTTATTTGCCTACTTAATAATTGCCTTACTAAACTTAAACTTTCGGGGGTAAGTGGTACGGAAACAAAGTCTTTGGTTTTCTTTTGCCTTATTTCCAAATTATAGTTTCCGTTTGCGTCCTGTTTTAAGTGTTCAAGGCTTATGCGTGAGTAATCAGAATAACGCAAACCTACAAAGCAAGACAAAAGGAATAATTTACGTACATTTTCAAGGTATGGCTTACCTGACAAATCAACGTTTCTCAAAAGTTGTATTTCGTTTTCTGTAAGTGCCACCTTCAAAGTGTCGGGCTGTTGTGTAATTTTGAAAAACCTGAAATCAGTGTTTTGGGTGTGCTTGTTTTCAATGCACCAATTCAAAAAGCCTTTGAAAAAGCCCAAATACTTTGCAGTGGTTTGAAGGTTAATTTTCTTTATATCAATCAAATAAGTTTCTAAACGTTCAAAAGTAGCTTTGCTAATTTTATCAAGTTCAAATTTCTGTTTGCTATATGCTTCAAAGTCTTGTAGATGTTTTTGAAGTGCAAGGTATTTCATTTCGTAAGCCTCACTTGTCTTGGCTTTCTTTTGGTGCAAAAACAATTCGTAAATTTCCCAAAATTCAGCGTTTGCATTTATCTTTTTCAGCTTATTCCGTATAATTTGTGCAATTTGTTTGCCTGTTGGGATTTGCCCTTTGGCTTTGTAGGATAAATATATTTCTATTACTTGTTTTTTGCGTTCCTCAATGAACATATTGTAAGCCACTGCATTTGGATTTGAAGGCAATACCTTTTCTTGCTTTTTACTCCAATGTTTTGAAGGAATAACTATTCCCAAATGGTGTTTGATATGCACCTTACCACTATCGGAAAGTGTAAAAATGATTTGACTTGTAGGGCTGTTTGGGGTTTTTAAGTGAGCCTTTACCTTCATAATCTTTCCCTTATTTTGCTTTTGCAAGCATAAGGAAATTTAAGTAAATGTTCAAAAAAAAGTTCAACATTTTTTTAATTTTTGCAACTTTTGTTTTATTGACAAAAACTAAAAAGTGGCTCAAATTGCATTAAAATAGGTTTTTTTAGGAAACAAAGGTTTGGAAAAGTAAAAAGGTTCAAGAGCCTCAAACTCCACTTCAATCTTACTTTGGCTCTAAAACTTGCGGTTTTAGGGCTTTTTTTATGTACTTTTTGTACTCAAAAAGTCTTGCAATAAAAAACAATCGCTTGCAATTTACTTGCAAATTTTCTTGATTTTCTTTCATTTAGGATTTAGTAACACAAACTAAATCCAATGAATATGATAAAAAAATGACATTCTGTTCTGGCTTCGCAAAAATTATGTGAGCCGTAGAGGTACTTGTCAAATTGTTTGTAGTATCTCCATTGAAGGAAAAAAGATTGAATTTGGCACAAAATTATCTATTGAGCCAAAAAACTGGAAACAAGCCAAACAAAAGGCTATGGGAGAAAATAGTTTGTATATCAACGAGACATTAGTAAAAATCAAAAAAACTTTGATTGACATTAAGCAAAGATTTGAATTAGAAGGCAAAACCTATACACTGCAAGACATCAAAAACGCCTATTTAGGCAAAAATCAAAAAATTGAGGTAAAATCATCAAGCACAACTATTTTACAGGATTTAGAAAAAATTCAAGCTATACGAGCTAATCAAAACGCCGTTACAACTAATTGCCGAGATAAATCTTATTTCAAGCAATTCAAAGCATTTTTAGAACAAAACAATTTAAGTAACATTGCTTCACAAGACTTACAAAAATCGCACCTTTTGGCTTATTTAGACAACATAAAAGCCAAAGGAAATGCTACCACCTACAATAACAATCTTACATGGCTCAAAGCAGTATTTTTAATTTGATGTTGTAAAGAGAAATGATTAAACATAACCCTTGCAACGGCATAAAAAAACAAAAAATAAGACAAACCCGAACCATAGCATTTACCCCTGAACATACCAAAATACTTACATAAGCCTGTAAAGAATACGATACAGAATTGTATATTTTTTGCATGTGCATATTCTATACGTTTATCAGACCAATAGAATTAAGAAGGCTTAAAGTTTGGCAAGTGGATTTAGAAAATCAAAAAATTTACATAGACGGCACGCAATCCAAAAATAAAAAAAGCGAATACGTTGTAATCCCTGAACCATTAAAAAAGATATTTATGGAAACCCGTCTTTTAGAAAGAGACAAAGATATTATGCAATGTTACGGATATGGCAAAAATAAAGCCTTTGAGTTAATAAAAAAATGCAAAAAAGCCTTTGATATAACCCATAAAGAAGCCTTTGTTCCTATTGATGTATGGATTGACTTTTTGCATTGCCGTTTTCCTAAATCAAATGAAAATCAAGTTGAAATCAAGAAAAAATCAGCTTGAAATTAAGGTCATAACAGAATTAAATCACCGAAATTTACCTGTAAAATTTCGCTTCTATCACTCTGCTCATAAATAATTTCCTTTCCTTGTTTGTAATATTTTCGCCACGTATCCTTTCGGTAATTGTACATAAAAATTTCTTTGTGTTTGTATCTTGTTAAAGTCTCTTCTATTTTAGATAATGTTTTGCGAAAGATGAATTTTGCATTATGAAAAGAATTTCTTATCTTATTGTTTCACCAAAAACAGTAAGCATATGAGAGCAAAATTCACTTTTTTAAGCGATTCTCAATGGCAATATATAGCAAAAATCATTGGTAAGCGTAGAAAATCTAAGCACTCTTTGCGAGATATTGTTGAAGCAATATTATATCTGAACTATACGGGCGTGCAGTGGCGAAATTTGACCTACCGAGGTATCGCTTGGCAAACGGTTTACTACCATTTTAGACAATTCAAAAAACGAGGGATTTGGGAACAAATCTTGGATAGTCTGGTGGTAGAGATACGCATAAAGCAAGGTAAGGAGGCAAGTCCAAGTTTATTAGCTATTGATAGTCAGCGTGTAAAATCTGTTCAGTTTGTAAGTCAAGAAGTAGGGGTAGATGGTAACAAAAAAATTAAGGGACGGAAACGGATATTTTTAGTAGATAAGTTGGGGCTACCTTTTGCTATCAAGGTGGTGGCGGCAAATATCTCTGATAGTCAAGCGGGTATAGCAGCTCTTGAGCAGTTATCAGGTAAAGTACCAA
>JANWZC010000087.1:0-5854 GCA_025054975.1 Raineya sp. | reverse complement strand
CAAGATTGCAAAAAATAGCCGCTGATAGTGGCTACAAAGGTACTTTCATTACACACGTTGAACAAGTGTATGGTTGGGAGGTAGAAATTGCAGCAAAACCAGCGGGGCAAAAGGGATTTATCCCTGAAAAAAACAGGTGGCAAGTGGAAAGAGCTTTTAGCTTCTTAAATTTTCGCAGAAGATTATTCAGAGAAGTAGAAAAAATGGTAGAATCAGCAGAGGCAATGCTACAAATTGCGTTCATATCGTTTATTATCAATTATCTATAATCGCAAAACATTATCTTAAGCTAATCTTTTATAGAGGCGTCGAGAGAAACAATTTGGGGGACTTTACAGGTGCAATGGCAGACTTGAACACAGCGATTGAAAGTAAAAAGCTTGACTCAGAATATTTAGCCAAAGCCTACCGCTTTCGTGGTCTTGCCAAATTTGAAAAGAATAACTTTGATGAAGCAATTGAAGATTTTACTACTTCATTGAAGTATGACAACAGCTATCTTACCCTCTACAATAGGGCTAATGCCTATATTCGTCTTGGAGAAAGAGATAAAGCCTGCGAAGACTACAGAAAAGCGGCAGAGAGGGGATTGTCAGAGGCTTATGAGGCAATAAGAAAATATTGTGAGTAGTAAAGTTTTGTGCGTAATATCAGAAAATTGAAAATGAGTAAATTTTATATTCAAAAGAATTTGGTTTTATACCACTCTTTTGGCGTTTCGGCTTTGTTGATGAGCATACTTCGGCAAGCTCTGTAACCTGCCGAAGCACGCTCAACGACCAAAAGAGTGGTTTTGAAATTGTTTTCCTCAAAAACCACTTTTCATTCAGTATAAATAAACCTTTCTCACTTCTTGCAAAATCAGATTGCTTTCTTCAAATTTGTTTGAAATTAGTTTTTTGTGCTTCATTTACACACTTTTATTTATACACTACAACACAAAATTCCTTTTACTACGGCGTATGGCTCTCGGAAACAAACCGATAGCCTGATTGTAATTCTGAAAGATACACAAGGAAATTGGGGAATAGGAGAGGCTGTTCCTGTGAGATATTTGGGTTATACCGTTCAAGAGGCTCAAAATTTATTAGAGCAGTATCGCACCGAAATTGAAACCTACGACCTGCAAGATGCTTTTGCTTTTTGTGGGAGTTTATGAAGCCTTTTTTGCAAAAGTATCCTGCGGCTCAATGTGCTTTGGATATTGCCGCTCACGATTTGTTGGCTCGCAAGGTTCAAAAGCCACTTTATCAGGTTTGGGGCTTGCGTTTGCACGAAAAAATGCCACTTTCCAATTTCACTTTAAGCCTTGCCGAACCCCAAACCATGATAGAACAAATGCAAAATGTAAATTTTCCGATTTACAAAGTAAAAATGGGTAAAGATACGCCATTGCAAGAAGTTTTACAGGCTATACGCACACACACGCAAGCAACTTTACGCATAGATGCCAATGCCTCGTGGAGTGTTGAACAGACCTTGCAGAGTTTCCCGTATCTTTCCCAAATGAAAATTGAATTTTTGGAGCAACCCCTTGCCCCTACCGATTGGCAAGGTATGCAAATGTTACAATCTCACAAAACTTTACCTATTTTCGCAGATGAAAGTTGCCAGACGCTTGCAGATGTAGAAAAATGCAGTCAGTATTTTGAGGGTATCAACCTTAAACTTACTAAATGTGGTGGTTTGACACCTGCCTTACAGATTATCCGAAAAGCCCGAAAACTTGGCTTGCAGGTCATGGCAGGTTGTATGACAGAAAGTTCCGTAGGGATTTCGGCTTTGGCTCAACTTTTACCCCTTTTGGATTATGTAGATATGGACGGCTCTATGCTGATTGCCAATGATTTTGCAAAAGGCATTTATTTGGAAAATGGCAAGGCAATTTTTCCCAATGAAGCAGGTATCGGTGTAACGCTCAAACAAGAATATCTTTCTTGCTTTGGGTTTTAGGCGTAAAAAAATTATTTTTGTAGGTGATTTTACTTATTACCTCAATGCTTTCCAAGCAAACCATTTCTGAAATTATCACGCAAAATTTTGCCAAAGCCTACACTTTACACACTTTGGGAATACCTTTTTATTTGCACGAAAATGATGTTTTGGAACAGATTTGCGAACAAAAAAGTTTGAGTTTGCTTTATGTAGAAAAACTTTTGCAAGAAGACAATTCCTTCAAACCGCTTGATACACGCAAATTCAAAAATGCTCCATTAGATACGCTCATTAGCTATCTGAAATATCAACACGTCATTTTTTTGCAGAAGAAAATTCCTTTTGTCAAACATCTCATTGAACAACTTTCTGCCAAAGATACACAAAACCAAAGACTTATCAATGATTTGCAAATTATGTTTCCATTGTTTGCGGAGGATTTTGTTCTGCACACACGTGAAGAGGAAAATAATTTATTTCATTACATCAATGCTTTGCAAGAGTCTAAAAGCACCCAACAATACGAGTTTCTACACAAATATTCTTTGCAGGCTTTTGCAGTTGCTCACGATACGCATGATGATGAATTGGAGGGCATTAGAGAAATTACACAAGATTATGCTCTGCCCGCTGATGCCTCTTTACTTTTGAAGGTTACTTTTTGGCACTTGCAAGAACTTGAAAAATATCTTAAACAACACGCTTATATTGAAAATGAAATTCTTTTTCCCAAAGCCTTGGTATTGGAAAATGAAGTGAAAAGTCAGTGGAGTAAGCGTATTCAATGGAATTAGGTTCTTCAAAATTTGCCTTTTTATTTGCCACGAATGTAAAAAAAAACTAAAATTGCAAGTCTTTTGGAAAACATCAACATTATGAAGCAAACTTACATCTTAGTACTAACCAATTTGTTGATAACTTTATTTGCCTGCAAAACTACCAAAACTGCTACTTCTGCAAAAAAAAGTCAAGAGCCTATTTTAATGTATGTAGGAGAACAACCCGTTACGGTAGGGGAGTTCAAGTATGTTTATGAAAAAAACAATCCCAACAAAGATAGCCTTTACTTTGAAAAATCCGTACGCAACTATTTAGACCTATACACTAAGTTCAAAATGAAAGTGTTGGACGGCATAAAAAATGGCATAGATACTACTCGTGAGTTTCAAGCGGAATATTATGGATATGAAGTACAATCTGCTCGTCCTTATCTGATACCCAAAGAAGTTACCGATAAACTTGTCCGTGAGGCTTATGAAAGAATGCAGGAAGAAATTAATGCTTCACACATACTTATTCGTGTAGGTCCTGAGGCAGATCCCAAAGATACATTAGCGGCTTATGAGAAAATCAAGAAAATTCGTGAGCGTGCTTTGAAAGGTGAAAGTTTTGAAAAACTCGCCCAAGAACTTTCCGAAGACCCCTCAGGAAGTGCAAATGGTGGTAATTTGGGCTATTTTACGGGTTTGAAAATGGTATATCCTTTTGAAACTGCCGCTTACAAGACTCCCAAAGGACAAATTTCTGAAATTGTTCGTACAGAATTTGGTTATCATATTCTTAAAGTGCTTGACCGCCGCCCCAGTAGTGGCAAGGTAACCGTAGCACATATTATGCTTCGCACTGCCAAAGGTATTTCTGCCGAAGATTCTATTGCTTTGCGTAAAAAAGCCTTTGAAATCTACGAAAAAGCTAAAAACGGAGAGGATTGGGATAAACTTGTACAGCAGTTTTCAGAAGATGCCAATACCAGAAATAATGGTGGGCAACTTCGTGAATTTGGTGTAGGTGACCTTATCCCTGAATTTGAAAATGCGGCTTTTGCTCTGAAAAATCCAGGCGACATCAGTGAGCCTGTACTTTCACCTTATGGTTGGCATATTATCAAACTTATCAGCAAGGGCAAAAAAGAAACTTTTGAAGAAGTTGAAAATTCTATTCGCAATCGGGTGCAGAGAGATTCTCGTTCAGAGGTAAGCAAAAATATGGTTTTGGCTCGCTTACGCAAAGAAAATAACCTGAAAATCAATCAGAAGGTGCTCAAAAATGCTATTAGTAGAGTAGATACTAGTTTGTTGAAAGGAAATTGGAACTATAAAGAAGATAAATTTTTGAAGGAAATTATAGCTTCTTTTGAAAACAAACAAGTAGGCAAGAAACGTAATCTTTTGGTACAAGATTTTTATTTTTATCTCAAAACTCGCCAACAACAACGTCCTGACCTTAAAGATGAAAAACATTATGCCAATTTGCTTTGGCAACGTTTTATTGATGATGAAACCGTAAACTTTGAAAAGAGCATCTTGCCTGATAAATTCTACGACTACAAAATGCTTACACAAGAATTTCGTGAGGGATTGATACTTTTTGCAATGATGAATGAAAAGGTTTGGGGCAAAGCTATCAAAGATACCACAGGAGCAAAGCAATTTTACGAGAGAAATAAAGAAAAATATCGTTGGAAGGAGCGTGCTTTTGCTACGATTTTTGATGCGGCAAATGAAAATATTTTGAAACAAGTTGAGGAATATGCAGGTGAAAAGCCTCCTTATCTCTTGAAAGGTTATTTTGAGAACAACATCATCAAATATGGTAAAGACCAAATGAAATATGATGAAAAAGAGTATTTAGGTTTAATCAATGAAATAGGAGAGGCTTTGAATAAAGACCCCAACTTGCTTTTAGAAATTTCAGGGCATATGGATAAAACTGAGCGTCCTAAAACGCTTTCAGCCGATAGAACCAAAGTGATTTTTGATTATTTGTATCAAATCAAGCGTATCAATGCTAATCAGGCGATACGTAAAGATTTTGGTAGTTCAATGCCTGGTACTAAGAAAAATCCTAAACCCAACAGTCGTGTAGAGTTGCAAATGTATTCGTATTCAATTTCGGGTATTGAGAAAGTAATTAACAAAACAAATCCTTTGAACTTAAAAATCACCGACCTCAGACCCTATGAACAAGGTACTAATGAAATATTGAACTTAGTACCTTGGAAAGAGGGTAAGCATCGCTTACAACGAAATGGCAGATTTTTCCTAGTACATATTAGCAGCATTGAAAAACCACGTATTAAGACTTTTGAGGAAGCTCGCGGCAATATCATTCAAGACTATCAAGTGTATTTGGAAAATGAATGGATTGAAGAGTTGCAGAAAAAATATCCCGTGAGAATTCAGGAAGAGGAGTTGAAGAAGTTGATAAAAAAATAATTATCTAACTTTAATATCTCATTCAGAGCAAATTCAGTACTCAATACTCTGTACTAACTACCGACCATGGCTTTTTTGAAAACAGAAATAGAAGGAGTTTTGCTTTTTGAACCTCGTTTATTTGAAGATGAGCGAGGTTACTTTTATGAAAGTTTCAATCAGCGGGAATTTTTTGAAGCTACGGGCATAGATTTACCATTTGTGCAGGATAATCATTCATTTTCAAAATTTGGGGTATTAAGAGGTTTGCATTTCCAGAAACCACCTTTTGAGCAAGGAAAATTGATAAAAGTGATACGTGGAGAAATTTTTGATGTAGCAGTAGATATTCGCAAAGGATCAGAGACTTTTGGCAAGTGGTTAGGTTTTCGGCTCTCGGCTGAAAATAAACGGCAACTTTACATTCCTCGTGGTTTTGCTCATGGTTTTGTAGTGCTTTCCGATTGGGCAGAAGTACTTTACAAATGTGATAATTTCTATGCCCCTCAAGCCGAAGGTGGTATCATTTACAATGACCCTACTCTGCAAATTGATTGGCAAATTGAACCTTCCCAAATTTTGCTTTCTAAAAAAGACGCCTTACTACCCGAGTTCAAGGAGCTTGATAAAAATCTTGCTTAATTTGAGTATAAGTAAAGATTAGTTTTGAAGAGAAAGTGCATCAAGTCCTTATTTTGTAGCTGTTGAGTATAACTTTAATTCCA
>JANWZC010000086.1 GCA_025054975.1 Raineya sp. | reverse complement strand
ATGAAGAAGAAGAAAGTGCTGTAAAAACTGAAGCCTCCTTCATTGTAGGCGAGCATGTACGAGTAATAGACGGACCTTTCAGCGGCTTTGATGCTGTGGTAGAACAAGTATATGATGAAAGAAAGAAATTAGATGTAATGGTAAAGGTTTTCGGCAGGAGTACGCCTTTGGAGTTGAGTTATACGCAGGTAGAAAAGTTGGATTAAATTGGGTAAGGTTGCGAAAGCAAAGTAATCCTTACAAAGCCGAAAACAAACTATGAAAAAACACTGAATTTTACTAACTACTAACTACTAATTACTAATTACTAACTACTAACTACGCCTCTCGCTTCCACGAATATAAATGTTACGCACTGCTTGTTGTGGGTTCGCTTCCACCCTGTAATGCAACAAGCCTTAAACTTACAACAAAAACACAAAAACAATGGCAAAAGAAGTAGCAGGATACCTCAAACTGCAAGTAAAAGGCGGACAGGCAAATCCTTCGCCTCCGATTGGACCTGCTTTGGGTTCAAAGGGGCTTAACATCATGGAGTTTTGCAAGCAGTTTAATGCCCGCACCCAAGACAAGCAAGGTCAGGTATTACCTGTGGTGATTACGTATTATACCGATAAGTCTTTTGATTTTGTGGTAAAAACGCCTCCTACGGCAGTTTTACTCAAAGACCTCATCAAAAAGCAGACAGGTTCGGCAGAGCCTAATCGTAAAAAGATAGGTTCAGTTACTTGGGAACAAATCAGACAAGTAGCTGAAATCAAGATGCCCGATTTGAACTGCTTTACGATTGAGGCGGCAATGCGTATGGTAGCAGGTACAGCTCGCAGTTTGGGCATTACCGTAACAGGGAAAGCTCCTTGGGACAACAACTAACAAAACCGCAAACACAATGGCAAAACTCACCAAAAACAGAAAAGCGGCTCTTGCTAAATACGATAGGACGAAAAGCTACTCCTTGTTGGATGCGGCTAAAATCTTGAAAGACATCACTTTCACCAAGTTTGATGCCTCAGTGGATATAGATATTCGCCTCGGCGTAGATCCTCGTAAATCAGACCAAATGGTGAGAGGGGTGGTAGCGTTGCCTCACGGAGTAGGAAAAGAAGTACGTGTGCTTGTACTCTGTCCGCCTGACAAAGAAGATGAAGCCAAAGCCGCTGGTGCCGATTATGTAGGCTTAGACGAATACATCGCCAAAATTGAAGGAGGTTGGACGGATGTGGATGTCATCATTACCACTCCTACGGCTATGGCAAAAGTAGGACGTTTGGGGAAAATCTTAGGTCCTCGTGGGCTGATGCCTAACCCCAAGTCTGGTACTGTAACTATGGAGGTCGGAAAGGCTGTCAAGGAAGTAAAAGCAGGTAAAATTGATTTCAAAGTAGATAAAACAGGTATCATTCATACTTCTATTGGCAAAATTTCTTTCCCTCCTGAAAAGATTGCTGAAAATGCAATGGAACTCATCAGTGTAGTACAAAAGTTGAAGCCTGCTTCTGCAAAAGGTACTTACATCAAGTCTATTTCGCTTTCTTCTACGATGAGTCCGAGTGTTAGTATTGACAAAACTACTATAATCAAATGAGTCGAGAAGAAAAAACAGCTATCATTGAGGAGTTGAAAGAAAAGTTTGCAAAAACTCCCTATTTCTATATTGTTGATGCTAGCGGATTTTCAGTAGCCAAAGACAACGACTTACGTAGAGCTTGCTTCAATGCTAAAATTGAATACAGAGTAGTGAAAAACTCTCTTATCAAGAAGGCATTAGAGGCTTTGAATACAGACTATCAGCCTTTTGTGGATGCAAAAGTATTGAAAGGTTATTCGGGAATAATGTTTTCAGAGGTAGGCAATAAGCCTGCTCGCCTTATCAAGGAATTCAGAAAGAAAAACAATACCGAAAAACCTATCATCAAAGGTGCTTCTATTGATTCTTCGCTTTACATCGGCGATGATCAGTTGGAAGCTCTCTGCAACGTAAAATCTAAGGCTGAACTTTTAGGAGAAGTTATCGGCTTATTGCAATCGCCTGCTGCAAATCTCATTGGTGCTTTGCAAGGGCAAGGAAGCAAAATCGCTGGTATTCTCAAAACTTTGGAAGAAAAAAAATCTTAACTCTAAGAAAAAATCCTTGTATTTGTTTTTCAAATTAAATTCATACAAATTATGGCAGACGTAAAAGCATTAGCAGAACAATTAGTAAATCTTACCGTAAAAGAAGTTACTGAACTAGCTAAAATTTTGAAAGAAGAATATGGCATTGAACCTGCCGCAGGTGCTCCTGTGATGGTTGCCGCCGCTGGTGCCGCCGCTGGTGATGCTGGTGCCGCCAAAGCCGAAGAAAAAACATCTTTTGATGTAATTCTTAAAGCTGCGGGTCCTAACAAACTCAACGTAGTGAAACTTGTGAAAGACTTGGCAGGCTTACCTCTTACAGAAGCTAAGGCTTTGGTAGATGCTGCTCCTAAGGCTATCAAGCAAGGAGTACCCAAAGATGAAGCTGAAGCACTTAAAGCTAAACTTACTGAAGCAGGTGCCGAAGTAGAAATTAAGTAATTTCTTTGGTAATTTGAGGCAATCAGACCTGAAATTTCCGCTTGCGGAAATCAGGTCTATTGCCATTTGTAGCTATAAAAACTTTTATTTTTTTCTCTACTTGGCAGTATTTCTAACCCCAAACTTCTTGAACAATGGCTGAAAGAATTAGTTTTGCTTCTGTTAAGCACATCGTTGATTACCCCGATTTCCTTGATATTCAATTACAATCTTTTCGTGATTTCTTCCAATTAGAAACTCCCGCAGAACAACGTGCCAAAGAAGGACTCTACAAGGTCTTCATGGAGAATTTTCCTATCAGCGACTCTCGTGAAAATTTTGTATTAGAGTTCATTGACTATACCATTGACCCCCCTAAATATTCTGTTGAGGAGTGCATAGATAGGGGCTTGACTTATTCTGTTCCGCTGAAAGCAAAATTAAGGCTTTCTTGCAATGATGAAGACAATGAAGATTTTGAACCCATTGACCAAGAAGTATTTTTGGGAAATATTCCTTACATGACCGACAAAGGCTCTTTCATTATCAATGGTGCTGAAAGAGTGATTGTATCGCAGTTGCATCGTTCTCCTGGGGTGTTTTTTGCTATGAGTAAGCATACCAACGGCACCAAACTTTATTCGGCTCGTGTAATTCCTTTCAAAGGCTCTTGGATTGAGTTCGCTACCGATGTCAATAATGTAATGTATGCTTATATTGATAGAAAAAAGAAATTCCCTGTTACTACTCTTTTACGTGCAATTGGTTACGGCACTGATAAAGAAATTTTAGATATTTTCGGACTTTCCGAAGAAGTGCAAGTTAATCCCAAAAATCTGAAAAAAGTTATTGGTAGAAGACTTGCCGCACGCGTATTGCGTACTTGGACAGAAGATTTTGTAGATGAAGATACAGGTGAAGTAGTTTCCATTGACCGTAATGAAGTTCTTTTAGAACGCGACTCAGTAATTCGTGAAGAAGATATAGAAACTATTATCAATTCGGGGGCAACTTCTATTATTTTGCACCGTGAAGAAGTCAATGTCGCTGATTATCAAATTATTTACAATACGCTTCAAAAAGATAACTGCAACTCCGAAAAAGAAGCGGTAGAGCAAATTTATCGTCAGTTGCGTAATACCGAAGCCCCTGATGAACAAACAGCTCGTGAAATTATTCATAACTTATTCTTTTCAGATAAACGCTACGACTTGGGTGATGTAGGTAGATACCGAATGAATAAAAAACTTTCTTTGGATATTCCTATGGAAACTCGCGTGCTTACACGCGAAGATATTATCAGTATCGTAAAATACTTGATTGGACTTATCAATTCCCGAGCCGTAGTTGATGATATTGACCACCTCTCTAATCGCCGTGTGCGTACCGTAGGAGAACAACTCTACGCTCAATTTGGTGTGGGATTGGCTCGTATGGCTCGCACTATCAAAGAAAGAATGAACGTGAGAGATAACGAAGACTTTAAGCCTGTGGATTTAATCAATGCTCGCACTTTGTCTTCGGTAATAAATTCTTTCTTTGGTACGAACCAGCTGTCGCAATTCATGGACCAAACTAATCCTCTTTCCGAAATTACCCATAAACGCAGGGTATCTGCTTTGGGTCCTGGTGGACTTTCACGTGAGAGAGCAGGTTTTGAGGTTCGCGACGTACACTATACTCACTACGGCAGACTTTGTACCATAGAAACCCCCGAAGGACCTAACATCGGTCTGATTTCTTCACTTTGCGTGTATGCCAAAGTGAATTCTATGGGTTTCATTGAAACTCCTTATTTCAGAGTGAAGAATGGAAAGTTAGATACCAAAGATATTGTGTATCTTTCTGCCGAAGAGGAAGATGGACAACACATTGCTCAAGCTAACGCCAAAATTGATGAAGAAGGCAACTTCTTAGTGGATGCGGTAAAAGTACGTTATGAAGGAGATTTCCCTATGGTAGCTCCCGAAGAAGTTGCTTATATGGACGTTGCTCCTAATCAGATTGTATCGGTTGCCGCTTCGCTTATTCCTTTCCTTGAACACGATGATGCTAACCGTGCCCTTATGGGGTCTAACATGCAACGTCAGGCTGTACCTTTGCTCAAACCCGAAGCTCCTATCGTTGGTACAGGTTTGGAAAAACGAGTTGCCCTTGACTCGCGTACCTTGATTTTGGCTGAAAAAGATGGCGTGGTAGAATACGTTGATGCCAATAAAATCGTAATTCGTTATAATTTCACAGAAGAAGAATTGCTTACCTCTTTTGACGGCGATACAAGAACTTACTATCTAACCAAATTCAGACGTACTAACCAAGATACTTGTATCAACTTAGTACCTACCGTAAGAAAAGGAGACAAGGTTACCAAAGGACAACCTTTGTGTGAAGGTTATGCCACAAAAGATGGGGAATTAGCTTTGGGTAGAAATCTCAAAGTGGCTTTTATGCCTTGGCAGGGCTACAACTTTGAGGATGCTATCGTAATTTCTGAAAAAGTTGTAAAAGAGGATTGGTTCACTTCCATTCACATTGAAGAGTTTGAAATGGAGGTGCGTGATACCAAACGTGGGGAAGAAGAATTAACTTCTGAAATTCCTAACGTGAGCGAAGATGCTATTCGCCACCTTGATGAAAATGGTATTGTAGCCGTAGGTACGGAAGTGCGTGAGGGAGATATTTTGGTGGGTAAAATTACTCCCAAAGGAGAAACAGACCCTACTCCCGAAGAAAAACTTTTGCGTGCTATTTTCGGCGATAAAGCAGGAGATGTGAAAGATGCTTCTTTACGTGTGCCTCCTTCTGTGAAAGGAGTAGTGATTGACACAAAATTGTTTTCGCGTCCTCGTAAAGACAAAGATTTACGCAAAAAGTCCAAAGATGATATAAAAACTTTGATGCAAAATTACGGCAAGGAGCTTAGAAACTTGCGTAATCAAATGATTGACAAGTTGGTTACTCTTCTTGAAGGTAAGACCTCGCAAGGCGTAAAGCATAAATTCGGAGACGAACTTATTTCCAAAGGAACTAAATTTTCAAGAACGAATATTGAGAAAAATTTATTCCCCGATAATAACCCTTACCGCGACGAAAGCACTTACAACGTTCCCGAAGAAGTGAACTTGATTGCTGATGTAGTGATTGAAAATTGGACGAATGATGAAAAAACTAACGCCTTGATAGCTGAACTCGTTCAAAACTATCTCAAAAAACGTAACGAAATTTCGGGTAAATTCAAGCGAGAGCGTTTTGCAATGGAAGTAGGTGATGAATTACCTGCGGGCATTGTCAAACTTGCCAAAGTGTACATCGCTAAAAAACGCAAACTCAAAGTAGGAGATAAAATGGCAGGTCGTCATGGTAATAAGGGGGTGGTTGCTAAAATTGTTGCCGAAGAAGATATGCCTTTCTTAGAAGATGGTACGCCCGTAGATATCGTACTTAATCCTTTGGGTGTGCCTTCACGTATGAACATTGGGCAAATTTATGAGACTATTCTAGGTTGGGCAGGAGAAAAATTAGGTGTAAAATATGCTACCCCTATCTTTGACGGTGCCAAAGAAGAAGATGTACTCAATGAACTCCGAAAAGCAGGATTACCTGAATATGGCAGAACCTATCTGTATGACGGCTTGACAGGTGAGCGTTTTACACAGCCTGTAACTGTGGGTGTTATCTATATGCTCAAACTCGGACACTTAGTTGATGATAAAATGCACGCTCGTTCTATTGGACCTTATTCACTCATCACGCAACAACCGCTGGGAGGTAAAGCTCAATTTGGTGGTCAGCGTTTTGGGGAAATGGAAGTTTGGGCATTAGAAGCCTTTGGAGCGGCTCATATCTTGCAAGAAATCTTGACTGTAAAATCTGATGATGTGGTAGGTAGAGCAAAAACCTACGAAGCAATTGTGAAAGGTGAGCTATTACCCAAAGCAAATGTTCCTGAGTCATTCAATGTATTGGTACATGAGTTGAGAGGTTTGGCTTTGGAAATTACGCTCAACTAAAACCATTAACCCAAGAGTTTGGCTCAAAATTTTTGAACTTTTGAACGTGTAATCTTTTTCAAAATCTCAAACGTTTGAACTTCAATTTTTGAAACTCAAACTCTAACCCTTTGAAATTTCAACCTTCAAAAAGCATACATCTATGTCTTTGAAAAAAAACAAAAAACTTTCCAGCGATTTCAGTTCAATCACCATTAGTTTGGCTTCGCCTGAGTCTATTTTGGAAAGTTCTTATGGGGAGGTTACCCAGCCCGAAACTATCAATTACAGAAGCTATAAGCCTGAAATGGGAGGGCTTTTTTGTGAGCGTATCTTCGGACCCGTGAAAGACTATGAATGTCATTGTGGTAAGTATAAACGTATTCGTTACAAGGGCATTATTTGCGACCGTTGTGGCGTAGAAGTAACCGAAAAGAAAGTACGTCGTGAGCGTATGGGACACATTGAGCTGGTGGTACCTGTGGCTCACATATGGTATTTTCGTTCTTTGCCCAACAAAATCGGTTATCTTTTGGGGCTTCCCGCCAAAAAACTTGACCAAATCATTTACTATGAACGCTATGTAGTTATACAACCTGGCATTGTGGCAGAAGAAAATCGGAATGGAAGCAACTACATGGATTTTCTCACCGAAGACGAATATTTGGATATTTTAGATAAGTTGCCTCGCGAAAACCAACTTTTGCCCGATGATGACCCTAACAAATTCATTGCCAAAATGGGTGCAGAAGCTCTGGAAATGCTTTTGAAGCGTCTTTCAGAACGCGAAAAAGATGCCCAAGGCAATGAAATTCCAGGCAGTCCCACAGGTTTAGATAAGTTGGCTTATGAACTTCGTCATCAGGCTGCCACAGATAGCTCGCAACAACGTAAGGCAGAGGCTTTGAAGCGTTTGAAAGTAGTACGTGCTTTTCAGGAGTCCAAAGTTGAAAACAGACCTGAATGGATGATAATTCGTATGGTGCCTGTGATACCTCCTGAATTACGTCCATTGGTACCCTTAGACGGCGGACGCTTCGCTACTTCCGACCTAAATGACTTGTATCGTAGAGTTATTATTCGTAACAATCGCTTGAAAAGACTTATAGAAATCAAAGCTCCTGAGGTAATTCTTCGCAACGAAAAACGTATGTTGCAAGAAGCCGTAGATAGCCTCTTTGATAACTCTCGGAAAGTCAATGCGGTACGTGCCGACGGCAACCGTGCTTTGAAGTCCCTTTCAGATATGCTGAAAGGTAAGCAAGGTCGTTTCCGTCAGAATCTTTTGGGTAAGCGTGTGGATTACTCAGGACGTTCTGTGATTGTAGTAGGTCCTGAACTCAAACTCCACGAATGCGGATTGCCCAAAGATATGGCAGCAGAACTCTTTAAGCCTTTTATTATTCGCAAGCTCATAGAAAGAGGCATTGTCAAGACGGTTAAATCTGCCAAAAAAATTGTTGATAGAAAAGACCCTGTTATTTGGGATATTTTGGAGAACGTTCTCAAAGGGCACCCTGTTCTTTTGAACCGTGCTCCTACGCTTCACCGCTTGGGTATCCAGGCTTTCCAACCTAAACTCATTGAAGGTAAAGCTATTCAGTTACATCCTTTGGTTTGTACGGCGTTCAATGCCGACTTCGATGGCGACCAAATGGCAGTACATGTGCCTTTGGGACAAGAAGCTATTCTGGAAGCCTCTTTACTCATGCTTGCCTCGCACAATATCTTGAACCCTGCTAATGGAGCTCCTATTACGGTTCCTTCGCAAGATATGGTGCTTGGCTTGTACTACATTACCAAAGGTAGAAAAGGCGACAAGGGAGAAGGAAAAGTATTTTATGGACCCGAAGAGGTGGTTATTGCTTATGATGAAGGACAACTTTCCCCTCATGCGTTCATCAAAGTGAAAGTCAAAGTTCGTGAAGGGGATAAGTTGGTTGAAAAAATGGTTGATACCGTAGCGGGTAGGGTGCTATTTAATCATTGGTGCGTACCTGAGGAAGTTGGCTTTATCAATGAACTCCTTACTAAAAAGAAAATTCAGCAAGCTATTGGATTGGTCTTCAAGATTGCAGGAATGGCAAAAACTGCTAAATTCCTTGATGATATCAAAGATTTAGGTTTCCGTTCGGCTTTCATGGGAGGGCTTTCCATTGGTTTGAATGATATTCTCATTCCCAAAGATAAAGAACAACTCATTGCCAAAGCCAAAGCTGAAATTGAAGAAATCCGTAATAACTACATGATGGGCTTTATTACGGATAACGAACGCTATAATCAAGTAATTGACACTTGGACACGCGTCAATAACGAAATTACTCGCAAACTCATTGAAGATATGACCAACGATAAAGACGGCTTCAACTCTGTCTTTATGATGATGGATTCAGGGGCGAGAGGTTCAAAAGAACAAATCCGTCAGTTGGGGGGTATGCGGGGACTTATGGCAAAACCTCAGAAAAATGTACAAGGTTCAGCAGGAGAAATCATTGAAAACCCTATCCTTTCCAATTTCAAAGAAGGTTTGGACGTTTTGGAATATTTTATTTCTACTCACGGTGCAAGGAAAGGTTTGGCAGATACAGCTCTCAAAACGGCTGATGCGGGTTATCTAACTCGTCGTTTGGTAGATGTTGCCCAAGATGTAATCATTACCGAAGACGATTGCGGTACATTGAGAGGTATTACGGTCTCTGCTCTCAAAGATAATGAAGATATCGTTGAGCCTTTGGCAGAACGCATTTTAGGTAGAGTTTCACTGCACGATGTCTATGACCCGCTCACCGATGAACTGATTGTTGCTTCGGGAGAGGAAATTACAGAAGCTATTGCAGAACGTATCTCACAAACCAGCATCGAAGAAGTAGAGATTCGTTCGGTGCTTACCTGTGAGACACGTAAAGGAGTTTGTCGGAAATGTTATGGTAGAAATCTTGCCACAGGACGCTTGGTAGATATTGGCGAGGCAGTAGGTGTGATTGCCGCTCAATCTATCGGCGAACCTGGAACCCAACTTACTTTGCGTACTTTCCACGTAGGTGGTGCGGCATCTAATATTGCTGTTGATGCTTCTGTAAAAGCTAAATTTGCAGGTCAAATTGATTTTGAAAACCTACGTACCGTTAAATCTACCGATAATGAAGGCAATCCGATTGAAATTGTCATTACGCGTTCATCGGAGGTGAAAATTATAGACACTAAATCCGACAAAGTACTTATTTCCAACCACATGCCTTATGGTGCGGTATTGAAGGTGAAAAAAGGAGATATAGTTGAAAAAGGACAAATACTTTGTGAGTGGGACCCTTACAATGCCGTAATTATTTCAGAAATCGCAGGTACCGTAGAGTATGAAGCTATTGAAGAAGGGGTTACCTACAAAGAAGAAGCTGACGAACAAACAGGTTTCCGTGAAAAGGTTATCATTGAGACCAAAGATAAAACCAAAAACCCTGCTTTGATTATTAAACCCAGCAAAGGCGAGCCTAAAAGCTATAATATACCTGTGGGAGCAAGATTAGCAGTGGAAGAAGGTAAAACTATCAAAGCGGGGCAAGTGCTTGCCAAAATTCCAAGAGCTATTGGCAAAACTCGTGATATTACAGGTGGTTTGCCTCGTGTAACCGAACTCTTTGAGGCTCGTAATCCTTCTAATCCTGCTATTGTGAGTGCTATTGATGGAGTAGTTTCTTATGGTGCAATAAAGCGTGGTAATAGGGAAATTATCATTGAGTCTAAAGAGGGGGTTATCAAGAAGTATATGGTTCCTCTTTCCAAACATATTTTAGTGCAAGACGGAGACTTTGTACGGGCAGGTATGCCTCTTTCTGACGGTGCTATCACTCCCAGCGATATTTTGGCTATCAAAGGACCTACTGCTGTACAAGAATACTTGGTGAATGAAATTCAAGAGGTGTATCGCTTGCAAGGGGTGAAAATCAATGATAAACATATTGAGATAATTGTAAGGCAAATGATGCAAAAAGTAGAAGTGATAGACCCAGGAGACACTGATTTCTTGCCCGGACAAGTGGTAGATAAATGGGCTTTCCGTGAAGAAAACGACCGAATGTTGGAATTGAAAATTGTGGAAGACCCAGGAGATTCTACTAAATTCCGTCCAGGACAACCTATTACGGCTCGTGAGTTGAGAGATGAAAATTCTATCCTTCGCCGTCAGGATAAGAAATTGGTGAAGGTGCGTGATGCTCAACCTGCGGTTGCACAACCTACTTTACAAGGTATTACTCAAGCCTCTTTGGATACTGATAGCTTCATATCAGCGGCTTCTTTCCAAGAAACTACTAAGGTACTCAGTGAAGCAGCTATTCGTGGTAAAAAAGATGATTTGATTGGCTTGAAAGAAAATGTCATTGTTGGTCATCTTATTCCTGCGGGTACGGGCTTTAGAAAGTATCAAAAAATGGTAGTAGGCTTGAAAGAAGAAATGGAAGAAAACAATACAGCTCGTAAAAAAGCGAAAAAAGAAAAGGAAAAAGTTAAATAATTTCAGCAAAGGCAGGTTTGCTACCTGCCTTTCGTTTTAATAAGAATAACGTGAGTTATTAGTTAAGTTTTTGATATGCAGTTATTTGTGAAAAATATTTAGGATAATTGTAAAAATAATTGGGCTTGTATTGTACTTATCCAAGATTTAGCTACACAATTCAAATTAGTAAGTTGAT
>JANWZC010000085.1 GCA_025054975.1 Raineya sp. | reverse complement strand
TCTTTCAAAAATCAAATGCACAAAACCCACCGCCGAAAGCACTCCTGAGGCTACTTCTGTAATTGTAATTATGCCCAAAAGCAAAGGAACCGAATTTTTGAGAAAAGTTTTAGCAAAATGCCCTTTGAGCCAAGATAGGTTACCTTTCCAATCTAAAACCTTATCAAAACCTGATTGTAAAAATAAAATCGCTAAAAATGCACTGCAAAAAATTCGGGCAAGAAAAGTAGATTGCAACAATTGTTCCATAGGTCTTTTGTTTAGTTTGTGTTCAAAAGTACATAAAATTCGTTGAAAAAACATCTACATGCCCCCAAATTCTTTCGTTAAACTCTTATGTCTCGTGTCTTGTGTCTCATGTCTGATGTCTTATGTCTCATGTCTGATGTCTTATGTCTAAAACTCACACAAATTTTTCTCTCAAAATTGCAATTTCTTTGGCAGGAGAGGCTCTTTCGTACAAAATTCTATACACCGCCCGTGTGATGGGCATATCTACTTTGTATTTTTGTTCGTTAATAGTGTAAATACTCTTAACAGCATAATAACCTTCGGCAATCATTTTCATTTCCATTTGAGCGGATTTTACACTATAGCCCCTGCCAATCATATTACCAAAAGTTCGGTTACGACTGAATTGTGAATAAGCTGTTACGAGCAAATCTCCCAAATAAGCTGTATGACTTAAATCGCGGTGCTGGGGGTAAATGGCATCTAAAAAATCCTTGATTTCCCGAACCGAATTTGTAACCAAAACCGCCTGAAAATTATCACCATAACCTAATCCATGACAAATACCACTGGCAAGAGCAATGATATTTTTCATTACAGCACTATACTCAACGCCAATCATATCGTCGAAGTGAGTAGCCTTGATATAGCGACAAGAAAGCATTTGTACAATTTCATTGGCTAATTCTTCATTAGCAGAGGCAATCGTCAGATAAGATTGACGCTCCAAAGCCACTTCTTCAGCATGGCAAGGACCTCCGATTACTGCCATTTGCTTGAACTTTACACCTTTTTCCTCGTGAAATAAATCCGTAACCAAGTAGTTTTTACTGGGTATCATGCCCTTTACCGCTGAAATAATTTTTTTGCCTCGCAAATCCTCAGCACTAATATTCTGTAAAGCCTCCTCCACGAAAGCCGCAGGTACAGCTACAAGTACATACTCAGCTTGAGCAATAGCTTGCTTCGGATTGAGCCAAACCTTCACTTTTTGTTCATCAATATACACATCGCTCAGATAATTCGGATTGATATGAAAACGCCGTATAAATGCAGCAGTTCGGCTATTTCGCATCCACCAATGCAAACGTACATTATCTTTTTCGGTCAAGATTTTCACGAGAGCAGTCGCCCAACTGCCCCCTCCTAATACTGCAATAGTGTTTGTTTTTTCCATTTTTTCTAAAATTCAGCGAATTATTTGGCTAATTTGCAAAGAAGTTTCCATAAAAACAATTTTCGGATTTGCGTTGCGTTCCAAGTGAAAAATGGCTTTGTTGAGCAACTCGTAAAAAATAGCAATGTTATCTTGGTGAATGGTTTTGGCAAAACCTTGTACGAAAGTCATTCCATCTTCGGAAAGCCGATTAAGTTTGCCTTCGGCATAACGATACACCAAAGCCTCCCGACACATATTCAAACCATATTGCAAAAGATTTCTTTGAGCTTCTTTGGGCATTTTGCCAAATTCATCCATCATTTTACAAAGTTCGGCGTAGTTTCGCATATAACAAAGTCGCATCCAATTCCGAAAAAAACTATGATTATCATCTTCAACTTCTTGGACTAAATACCGAGCTTTGAGCAAATTTCCTTCGGCAAGATGAGCAATTTGTTCTGCTCGTAGGGTTTCTACTTGCATTTTTTCTTGCAAAAATCTCTTTACTTCTTCATCGGTGAAATTGCGTATGCGTACAGGTTGCAAGCGAGAAAGAATAGTTATCAAAAGTTTTTCAGGCTCTTGGCTAACAAGAAAAAAAAGCGTTTGTGGAGGTGGTTCTTCTAAAATTTTCAGTAAGGCATTAGCAGCAGTGATATGCATTAGTTCAGGTAACCATATCAACATCACCTTAAAAGGACTTTCAAAAGGCATCAGCGAAAGCGTTGTAATGATTTTTCGGCTCTCTTCGGCACTGATGTTAGGCATTTTACTTTCTGCCCCGATATGCTCTAACCACTCACTTATGCCTGCATAAGGCTTCTGCAAGGCAAATTCTCGCCATTCTTTCAGTAAGTCCTGACTTAAAGGTTTGGTTATTTTTGGGGTTGAACTGGTCGGAAATACAAAGTGTAAATCAGGGTGCGTGAGTTTATCTAACTTACGGCAAGCCGAACATTGCCCACAGCTATCATATTCGCCTTTGTTTTGACAAAAAATATAACGTACAAAAGCCAATGCCATAGCTAAATTTGCTGAACCTTCTGCTCCTGCAAATAGTTGTGCATGAGCAACATGGTTTTGCCTAACTGCCGTAATCAAAGTACGTTTTATCTCCTCCAATCCGAAAATATCTCTGAAATACATCGGGATAAGTGAGTAGTGGATGATTGGGTAGTTAGTTAGTAGTTAGTAGTTAGTAGTTGGTATTGAGTATTGAAATGATGAGGGTAAAAATTCCCTCTCTTGTGTTGGCAAGAGAGGGCTGAAGTTCAAGTTATCCCATTAAACCAATATCTACCAAATCTTGTACATCTAACATTCCTTTGAGTTTGCCCTTTTCGGTAACAATCAAGTTATCTACATTTTTCTGCTTGATAAGCTGTACGGCATCATTCAAAAGGGCTTCACTATCAATAGTGATTGGCATTTTAAACTCAAATTCACTCATTTTCTTTTTGAGCAAATCTTTGCCATTTTCTTTGAGTTTTCTACGCAAATCTCCGTCAGTGAATATACCTACTAAATTTTTCTTACTATCTACCACCGAAACTGCACCAAAACCTGATTCTGTCATTTGCACAATCGCATCCAGTACGGTCTCTGAAAGTTTAACGGTTGGATTTTCCTTGCGAATAATATCTTTAACACGTTTGGTCATGAGTTTAGTATGCTCTTCAAATTGTTGCGTACCTATGGTAGTAAAGTGATTTTCAGTGAGTTGTTTCATAATTTTCCAAGGTACCGTGATGGTATGCACGCCTATATTGATGGCATTTCTAACGTGTTCTACATTCCGCACCGAAGAGAACATAATCTTGGAACGATAACCATAGTAATTCACAGCATCAACGCATTGTTTTACAAGAGCGAGAGCATCGTGTCCTTGGTCTTGTAATCTCCCCACCAAAGGGCAAACATAAGTAGCCCCTGCTGCCATAGCCATGTAAGCTTGTTGGAGGGTATAAACCAAGTGAATATTCACCATGTAACCTTCATCGGTGAGTTTTTTACAGGCTTTCACGCCCTCCAAAGAAACAGGAATTTTGAAGACGGTTTTTTCCTTGTTCAAACCAAGTTTAATGAGTCTTTTAGCTTCTTTTATGATTTCTTCTGCATTTTCGCCAAGGGCTTCTACCTGCAAAATAGGCACCATTTTAGAGAGTTTGAGGATAATTTCATCAACATTTTTCACTCCTTCGCGGTGCATAAAAGTGGGAGTAGTAGTCAATCCTGTGAGAAATCCAAGTTGAAAGGCTTCTTCAATTTCCTTGATGTCAGCTGAATCTAAATAGAGTTCCATTGCTTGCAAAAGTTTATTTTCAAAAAACGCCTCAAAGTAAAGATTTTTCTTGTAAATCTCAAAATGGAATTAGATTTTTGCGAGAAACCAAATCACTACATCAATTTCAAAAATATGTTGTATCATCAAGAACTTGGCTCACAAGGCAAAGTAATAGTTATCATTCATGGACTTTTCGGCTCTTCGGACAATTGGCTTACAATTGGCAAGGTATTAGCAGAAAAATATAAGGTGTATCTCATAGACCAACGCAATCATGGTAAGTCTTTTCATAGCTCTGAATGGACTTACGAGGCTATGGCAAAAGATTTACACGAATTTATTGAATCCAAAAATCTGCAAAACCCTATTCTTTTGGGGCATTCTATGGGCGGAAAAACTGCGATGTATTACGCTTGCACTTACTTTCCAAGTAAAATTGAAAAATTGATAGTTGCTGATATTGCTCCCAAGAGTTATCCGCTTCATCATCAGCATATTTTGGAGGGATTACAAGCTATTGATTTACAAAAACTTACTTCACGCAAGGAAGCCGAAGAGATTTTAAGTCGTTATGTGAAAGAAGATGCTACCAGAGCCTTTTTACTCAAAAATCTGTATCGCAATGGGGAAGCGTGGGCTTGGCGTATCAATTTACCTATTATAGCTGAAAATATCGCTAATGTAGGTGAAGGTTTGCACACTAATCTCACCTTTGATGAACCTACTCTTTTTGTAAGAGGTGAGAAATCTGATTACATTCTGGATGAAGATTTTGAGCTAATTCGTTATTATTTTCCGCAAGCACGCATAGAAACTATCGCAGATGCGGGTCATTGGCTTCACGCCGAAAAACCTCAAGAATTTTTGAAGGTGGTAAGTGATTTTTTGGAAAAATAAAATACTCAAAATATTTTTGAAACAACTACAACAGCCTGCTCGGATAATGAAATTGGTCAGAAAACCAACAGAGACTTTATTTTTTGTAAGTCACGAAAAATGAAAAATCAAAAATTTGTCTTTGAAAAGTTTATAAAACACCTCTTTATTACAAATCAATGTACAAATTTACTTAAAGTTGTTCTTTTTCAGCCACGAAAAATAAATCTAAGGCTTTTTCAGTATCTTCGGTAAGGTGGTAGTCGGTATAGTCAATTTGAGTGGCTAAGGCATTTGGATTTTTTAGCAGTCTGTTTCTATTGATACGATTGAGTAATGTATAAGGTGTTTGCAAAAGCCAACGTGGCAAAAGATGTTCTAGGTTCAAGAAATCCCATTTTTTCCATTGAGCTACGGCTTTGCGATTCTCTTCATGATATTTCTGCACTTTTTCGTTTCCCCATACTCCTTTTTTTTCTATCTTATTAAAAGAAATCCGTAACAAATTTTCTAAACTTTCTGCGGTGTATTCACGTACGTGCCAAGGATTACGTGTGAGCGATTGTTTGATGTTAGGAGTCGAGAGGAGAAGTTTACCTTTGGGTTTTAGAACCCTATGTATTTCTTGCACTAAAAGTTTATCATTTCGGATATGCTCAATCACCTGGAAACAAATCACAAAATCAAAACTTTCATCTTCTAAACTCTCTAATGGAGGAATATAGTGCGTAATAAACCGATGAACAGGATAAGTGCGTTGAAGTTTTTCTATGAGTTGTTCGTTTTTATCCAAAGCAGTATAGCTATTGCATTTAGGGAAAAGAACCTCTAATCCTCTGCCCAAGCCACAACCAATTTCTAAAATATCACCTTCAATCATTTGCGAAGCTGCCCAATAGGCAAAAAAAAGTCTCTGATGAATAGGATTATCGGAAATAAGTGTGTTTGAGGTAATTTCAGTAGTTGAGAACATATTTATTTTTTAGACACAAGACATTAGACATTAGACACAAGACATTAGACACAAGACGCAAGACATTAAACACAAGACATTAAGCATAAGATAATTGAAAACTATTGTTTTTCTCGCAATATTTTTTCACGTTCTATGTAAAATTCATTTCGCTCTTGTTGAATTTTTTGGAGTTCATGATGATACCAAGAAACATCTTGCATAATGACAAAATAAAATTGCTCTCCGTATTGCTCAAAAAAACGAATTATGCAACGAAATTGCATGATTTTATTGTATAGTTCTGTTTCAATGAAATTGATACTTACTTCTTGAATATCTGTGGAAAGTAAATGTTCCAAGAATGGGAAAATAGAAAAAATGCATTGTCCGTATTCATTTTGTAAATCAACAAAAGAGTTGTTGCTGTACAAAAGCGTAGCTTTGACATCTAAAAGCATCGCCAGATGTGTATCTCTTGCAAAAAGTGCATGTGCTTGCTCAAAAATTTCTTGATAATTGGCTCGCATTCTCTTGAAATCTTAAACTTTGAACTTCCAACCTTATATATCTTAAACTTTACTTTTTTCTATCATAGCTTGGGCAAGTGCGAGGAAAGCGTTTTCTACGTTTTCGCCTGTTTTAGCACTACAAAGGAAATCATAGCTCACAGGAAGTTGTTTAAGTTGTTCAGGACTAATTAAATCAGCTTTGTTAGCAATTTTCAATATAGGCACATTCGGCAAAATTTTCTGTACGTATTCAATATCAGCTTGCATGTTTTCGTAAGTAGAAGGTCGGGTAACATCAAAAACATACAAAACCCCATTCGAACCCAAGTAATACGAAGTATTGACACGCGTTTGTGTAACTTCACCCGCAATATCCCAAATCATTAGGTTGATAAGGTCTTCGCCAAGTTCTATAATTTTTTTATCAATTTTTACTCCCAAAGTGGTCAGATACTCTTCAGAAAACTTCTGATACACGAATCGTTTGGTGAGTGAAGTTTTACCAACGCCAAAATTTCCAATTAAAATTACTTTTTTGCTGTACGTTTTTCCTGTATTCATGGATTTTTTGAACAATTAGATTGTAATGCGGAAAATCCTCAATATGTTTTTTTAGCAAGGTATTCAAATCCATTTGTTGAATCTCTTCATCTGAATGCTGACTAAGATATTTTTCATAAAAAAGTTGCATGTAGCTCTGCAAACGCTCCTGAAAATTTTTATCCACTACTCCCGAAACTACTGCTACCAAATAAAAACGAACTGCACTGAATACAAACATTTTCAAGTTGCCATATTCCAGCATTTCCAAGTCAGCTTTATTGCCAAAAGCATCATTGACAAAAGACTTGATAGCCGTAAGCATACCTGCTACCATGTCATCATCTACTACATCAGTTTGGCTGTAATGAGCTTGCAAAATACCTGAATTTTGCCAAATCACAAAAAATTCTTGAATGCTTGCTTGTGAGGCTTGTGCTAAAAGTATTTCTTCTTGTTTTATACCGAAAAGTGTTAAAAATTCTCTTTTGAGGGCTTGCCAAGAAAAGTTATTATCTATTTGTTTGTTGATATTTTCGTTGAGTTTTTCTAATTCTACTTTGATATATTTTTGTACCAACTTGCCAATGATAGGATAGAGGGCATCAATCATTTCAGGTTGCGACTCACGAATTTCCCGCTTGATAGCCTCACTGATATTGTTGAGTTTGCTAACCTCTTTCTTGACATTCTCAATTTTTTGCTCCAAAATGGGTTCAAGTTTCTGCAAGATTTTCTCCTCTTCTTGGGGCAAACTTTCTTTGATACTTCGGATTTCTTGCGAAATTTTTTCTTGCACTTGCAGATTTTGTTTCTGCAAGACCTCCTCAAACATATCAAAGAAAACATTTACCTTTTCAAGGGCATCTTTCATAAAGAAAAGTTAAAAGTTTTATTCTGCAAATATTTGTAATTTTACGCAAAAAAACAAATGATAGATACTTTTATTCTTTTGGGTTCTAATCAAGGGGATAGATTATTGTTTTTGCGAAAAGCTATTGAAAAATTAAGTGATTTAGGTGAAATTTTGAAAAAATCTTCTATCTACGAAACAGCCGCTTGGGGCAACCGAGAGCAAGTCAATTTTTTGAATTGTGCAATACAAATGCAAACTAACTTGACTCCTGAAAATTTGCTTGCAGAGATTTTAGCTATTGAAAAATCTTTGGGCAGAGTACGACAAGAAAAATGGCAGGCTCGCACTATTGATATTGACATTTTGTATATAGGTAATGCTATAATTCAGACTGAAAACTTACAAGTGCCTCATCCTTTTTTACACGAAAGACGATTTACATTAGTACCTTTGGTAGAAATTGCTCCTGATTTTTTACATCCTATTCTATTGAAAACTAATCAAGAGTTACTGCAAGCATGTGAAGATGAACTTTTAGTGCAAATTTATTCATCGTAAAGATATGACCGAAAAAAAAATTCTTTCCGAAACCTTACGTAAAGACCAACATTTAATTTGGCATCCCTTTACGCCTTTGGTGGGGGCAGAAATGCCCCTATCTATTGTAAAAGCCGAAGGTATTTATCTTTATACCGAAGATGGCAGAAAGATTTTAGATGGTATTGCTTCGTGGTGGGTAAATCTGCATGGACACAGCCACCCACACATTGCCAATGCTATTTTTGAGCAAGCTCAGAAGTTAGAACACGTTATCTTTGCGGGCTTTACCCACGAACCTGCGGTAAAACTTGCTGAAAGACTACTTGCTATTTTACCTGCTAATCAGAGCAAAGTATTTTTTTCCGATGACGGCAGTACAGCCTGCGAAGTAGCCATCAAAATGGCTTTGCAGTATTGGTATAACTTGGGCGAAACACAAAAAACTGAAATTATTGCCTTGCAAGGGGCTTATCACGGCGATACTTTCGGAGGTATGTCGGTTGCTGAACGAAATTTATTTAACCGACCTTTTGTAGAAAAACTTTTTGATGTTCATTTTTTGCCATTTCCTGCTTGTTATCGTGTGGCTTGCTGTGCAGGCAAACGTAATAACCCTTCTTGCATTTCAGCAAAAGCAACTATACAAACGATGCACAAACTCGCTGAAACAGGCAAAATAGCGGCATTCATCTATGAGCCTTTGATACAGGGGGCGGCAGGTATGCGTATGTATAGCTCCGAAATTTTAGATGAACTTTTAAGTATCGCTCAGAAATATGAAATTCTTTGCATTGCCGATGAAGTCATGACAGGCTTTGGCAGAACAGGCAAACTCTTTGCTTCTGAATACTGCTCGCAAAAGCCTGATATTATGTGCCTTTCCAAAGGCATTACAGGAGGAACTATGCCTCTGGGGGTTACTACTTGCACCGAAAAGATAATTTCTGCTTTCCGTTCCGCTGAAAAAACAAAAACTTTTTATCACGGACATTCCTACACAGCCAATCCTTTGGCTTGTGCGGCGGCAAATGCTAATTTAGATTTGCTCTTGCAACAAGAAACTTTGCAAAAAATCTTTCAAATCACCCAAATGCACGCAAATTTTGAGGCTCACATTCGTTTTCAAAAAGCAGTGGCAGAAGCTCGTTCTTTGGGAACAATTTTAGCCATTGAACTCAAAAGTGAGCAAGCTACGAGTTATTTCAACGATATGAGTAAGGAAATTTATCGTTATTTTTTGCAAAGAAATCTTTTATTGCGTCCTTTGGGGAACGTATTGTATGTAATGCCTCCTTACTGCATTGAGTCAAGCGAATTGGAATGGATTTATCAAGAAATTGAGCAATTTTTACAACAGAAAATTTAGCTATGGAATTATTGCCTGAATTTATCCAAAAATATGCCGAAAAGCATACCAGTCCTGAAACGGAGTACCTCCAAACACTTAACCGCGAAACACATCTGAAAGTGCTTATGCCTCGTATGCTTTCAGGGCATTTGCAGGGGCGTTTTTTAGCAATGATTTCTCAAATGATTGCTCCAAGCAGAATTTTAGAAATTGGCACTTACACGGGCTATTCAGCTTTATGTTTGGCGGAAGGTCTGCAACCTGACGGCAAACTTATCACTATTGAAAAAAACGAGGAATTAGAGGATTTTGCTAAACATTTTTTCTACAAGGCAGGCATGCAAGAAAAAATACAAATGCTCATTGGCAATGCCTTAGAAATTATTCCTACACTCAACGAAACTTGGGATTTGGTATTCATTGATGCCGATAAAATCAATTATGCAAATTATTATGAAATGGTGCTACCGCAAGTGCGAAAAGGGGGATGGATTATTGCCGACAATGTACTTTGGTCGGGAAAGGTGGCAGACGAAAAATATACCGACAAAGATACCAAAGCCTTGCGAAAATTCAATGAAATGATACAAAAAGATAATCGCGTGGCAAACTTACTCTTGCCGCTGCGTGATGGACTAATGATTGTAAGAAAATTATAGGAAATATTTGTGTTTTAGTCGTGACTATTTTACTTACTTGAAGTGAAATCAATCAAGCACTTTCAAAAAATCTCCATTTCTTTCAAGTGCTACTGCAATCGTTACAAAAGCGTTATCATTTCTTTGGCTTACTATGTGTAGATAATAAACTCGTGTGTTTTCATCAAAAGCAATATTCATATCTTGCAGTTGCAAAGTGTAATTTGCCTTACTATCAGCAATTTGATAGCTTTTTTCCACTCTTGTTAGTACGTCTTTTACAAGTTTATCTAAAAACTCACCTTTTTTCAGCACAAAATTACCATTTTCCAAAACAGCAATAGCCTCTTGTGTTGAAAGGTTTTTAGAAGTAATCAGTCGTTTCTGGCAAGCCGTAAAGAAGATAATGCCTACACAAAACGATACAAAGGTAAAAAATGTCTGTCTATTCATAGAACTTAAATTTTAGGCTTGAAAATGAACTCTTAAACTTTGCAGTTGAAATTTGCTTTGTAAAGCTAACAAAAAATTTGAAAAATTCAAATTTTTTTTGTAAATTTTGAAAATTTTACTTCTATGAAAAAAATTTTATTCTTGTGGGGATTGAGTTTATTGTTTCAAAATCTATTTGCCCAAAATACATTTGAATTGCTTGAAAAAGCTCAAAAAGCCCTCCAAGAAAATAAAATACAAGAATCTATCAGCATAGCAGACCAAGTGTTACAAAAAGAACCTCAAAATGCACAAGCCTATTACTTGCGGGGTTTGGCAAAATATGCTTTTTCGGAGTTTGCAAATTCCGTAGAAGATTACACAAAAGCCATACAAATTCAACCTGCTTTCAAAGATGCTTACTACAATCGGGGAGTAAGTTTTTATTGGCTTAATCAGAATGAAAAAGCCGAACAAGATTTTTTCAAAGCCCTGCAACTTGATAGTACCGATGCTCGTACCTATACCGCTCTTGGCTCGCTTTATAGCCGCATGAGCGAAATAGAAAGCTCTAAAAAATTGAAAAAAGCCTTTTTCCAAAAATCTGAAAATGCTTATCAAAAAGCTCTACAATTCGGAAAAGACTACGCTCCTGCTTACTACAACTACGCACTCTTGATTAGCGAAAATAACTCCCCAAAAGCCCTTGAACTCACCGAAAAATACACTTTACTCAAACCCCAAGATGCACAAGGCTATTTATTGAAAGGAATTTTGCTCAAAAAACATAAAAAATGGCAAGAGGCTTTGGTAGCATTACAAAAAAGTGCCGAACTTAATCCGTACAACCCCGAAACTTTTTTAGAATTAGGCTCACTGCATTTTTACCTTAAAAACAAAACTGACGCCCAAAAGGCTTGGCAAAATGCCCAAAAACTCGGCAGC
>JANWZC010000084.1 GCA_025054975.1 Raineya sp. | reverse complement strand
ATCCTTGTAAAGCACTTTGCCTAAATTTTCCACCAAGCCGATGTCTATTTTTACATTAGATTTTACTTGATAAGGTTCAAGAGATTTGAGAGAAGCTATTATTACAAGCAAGAGCAAGCCTCCCGAGATTACTCCCGCTATTTTCAAAAAAACAGATTTAGCAGACGCGTCTCCTTCTCGTTTGAGATTGAGAAACATTATCACAAATAAAAAAAGCACCATAATTGCTCCTGCATACACGATAATATTAACAATAGCCAGAAATTGAGCATTGAGCAAAATATAATGTCCCGTAAGTGCAAAGAATACCAAAATTAGGTAAAGGACGCTCTGAATAGGATTTTTAGCAAAAACAACCATTAAGGCTGAAAAAATTGCAAGAAAACTTAAAAAATAAAATAAATTCTCTGAAAGGGACATAGGACTACGTATTTTGAGCTGAAATAAATTAAGAAAAAAGGACAATTCTCTTGCAAAGAAAGAAATTTTTTGCTTTCCAAAAAAATTTCAGTAAAAAAGCCTCAATGAAGGTTAATTTTGAGGCTTTTTCAAAGGTTCTAACAATTTATCTTTACCAAAAATTACTTCTTTTCTACTGTGGAAAGCAGGTGCAATCACATCATTCTGCAAGAAAATAGCCTCTTTGGGGCAAGCCTCCTCACAAAGACCACAGAAAATACAACGTAACATATTGATTTCATACACAGCGGCATATTTTTCTTCACGATACAGATGTTCTTCACCAGGTTTGCGTTCTGCGGCTACCATAGTAATAGCTTCCGCAGGACACGCCAATGCACATAATCCGCAAGCCGTACAACGCTCTCTTCCCTCCTCATCACGTTTCAAAACATGCAAACCCCGAAATACAGGAGACATAGGACGTTGTTGTTCAGGGTATTGGATAGTTACTTTTTTCTTGAAAAAATGTTTTATCGTAATACCCAATCCTGTAACAATTGCAGGCAAATATATCTTTTCAGCAAAAGTCATTTTTTTATTGCTGACTTGCTTGGCTCGGTTCGTAAGTCGCATAGAATCAAAATTTTTAGGTGAAAACTGAAAATTTTATCAACCTTTTACAAAAAAAGGCATTTTGTTTCAAATATACAAACCTTTGCAAGCAGGTTTTTGTTTATTTATACAAATTCTAAATAAGCCCGCATTTGCTTTACAATATTTATTCCACTAACTTTGAGCAAATAATAGTTTGCTATGTCCATTCAAGAAATACAAAACGAAATTATCAGCGAATTTGAACTTTTTGATAACTGGGACGATAAGTACGCCTACATTATAGAATTAGGTAAAAAGTTACCTCCTCTTGACGAAAAATACAAAACCGAAGAAAATATTGTCAAAGGGTGTCAGTCAAAGGTTTGGTTGCATGGCTACAAGAAAGATAACAAAGTATTTTTTGAAGCTGATAGCGACGCCTTGATTGTCAAGGGATTAGTAAGTTTGCTTTTGCGAGTGTATTCAGGGCAACCTGCCGAAATTATTGCTCAAACCGAACCTTACTTCATTGAAAAAATAGGCTTACAACAGCACCTCTCCATGACTCGTGCCAACGGCTTGGCTTCTATGATTAAGCAAATTAGAACGTATGGCTTAGCTTTGCAAGAAAATTAAATCCAATTTTTATGGCTGAAAATGCAGAAAAACACTTCTCTGCCCCTTCTTGGAAAGATAAAATCAACCTTACAGGGCAGACTTGGAAAATGCTTACAGGCATAATTTGGCGTTACGCAAGCCGATGGGCATTTATTTTTTTCATTGGCATCGTTTTGAATATTGGCTTTTTCATTATGCTCCACAGCAAAATTGATTTTTTCTTGGGGCGTTCTACCGCACAGACTATTTTAGGGATAGGCTCAATTATTTTCTTTTTCATACTTGCTCCTATTGCATATTTTTGGTTTGCTAATAAATATGCCTTGCAGTCGGTTTTGTATTTTGTGGGCAATCACCTGAAAGAAACTATTTTCAGTTATTTTGTGAGCAAAGCCTTTGAATATGCCTACAAACAGCCTGCTATCAAAGCACAACTTGAAAACAATAAAATTGAGGATTTTATCAATATCACCTTGCCCGAATACTTGCAAAAATTACAAGGTATGAATGGGGTTTTACGAAAACTTTTTAAGCGGTTTTCGGGTAACATGGATTTAGTCGCTATTTTCAAAGAAGCCCAAGAAAGTTTAGGGGGAGAAATCAATATGAAAAATTTAGAGCATTATGTTGCTCAAAAAGCCGCTGAAAAAATTCCCCTGCGTTTACTTTCTCCACCTAACAAATGGTGGGTTTTAGCCTTAATTCTGCTCAATGGTGGTATTTTTGCTATTTTTTGGTTTGTGATGAGTTAGTCCCATTGTTGCGACAAATGTATGCCTTTTAGGGTTACTTCTAAACAGGCTTCTGCACCGCAAACCATTGGAAAATTCTCACTTTCGTGTCCCACAGGAAAATCAAAACACGCAGGAAAATTATAAGGCTCAACAATTTCAGAAATAATTTCGTAGATGTTTTTATCAAAAGGTGGCTCTTCGGGCTTGATACGTGAAATATTGCCTACAATTAAACCCTGCAATTTCTCAAATTTACCTGCTCTCTGCAAATGTCTAAGCATTCTGTCCAGATTATAAAGTGGCTCATTGACATCTTCCAGAAAAAGTATCGCATTTTCAGTATCAAAATCTGTGCTTGTACCAATCTGATTGTGTAAAAGGGCAATATTTCCTCCTATCAATTTGCCTTGTGCCTTGCCTAACCTATCAAACGTAGAATTTGTCACTTGATAATCAATCTGTTTGCTTTGCAAAACTTTTTGCAAGTGTTGAAATGTATTTTCTGAAAGATTTTCCCAACCTTTAAGCATAGGTGCATGTAAGCTCACAATACCTAATTTTTGCAAGGCACAATGCAAGACCGTTACATCACTAAACCCAACTATCCATTTGTGTTTTTTTCGCAAGGGACTGAAATCTACTTTTTCAATCCATTGCACTACACCATAACCGCCTCGGCTACACCAAATTATATCAATAGAGTCATCTTGCAGAAGCTCTTGAAAAGCCTTCAAACGTTCTTGGGCAGTACCTGCGAATTGTGCATTTTGAGCAAAAGTCTGCGGGTGAATAAATACTTCATACCCCCATTTTTCAAGGGTTTGCACTGCCATCTGAATTTGCTCATAACTCACACGCGAAGCAGGACTGAAAACACCAATCTTGGGCATGAGGTTTGTGGGTTTGGACTCACAAAGTAAAAAACTACTTTTTTCAAATTTTGATATTTCTTTTCATTTTTTCAAGAACTTTTTGACGGGTTTTGTACTAAGCGAAATTTAATTCTCTATGAAAGGAGGCTTGTTCATTTTTGCAAAAAGAAAAAGCCCTTGAAGTTTATTCAAGGACTTCACAAATATTCTCAATTTTTTCTTACTTCACTCTTTCCATATATTCACCAGTAAGAGTATTAACGCGTATCAACTCGCCTTCATTCACAAACAAAGGCACATTGATAACAGCTCCTGTTTCCAAAGTAGCGGGTTTCATAGCTCGTGTAGCAGTATCACCTTTTACACCTGGCTCGGTGTAGGTTACCAATAATTCCACAGAAGCAGGTAATTCAGCAGCAATGGGAGTGTTAGTATCGTCAAAACTTACTCTAATATTTGAACCTTCTTTCAAAAAATTGATACTTTCTCCCAAAGCAGCAGCAGGAATATAAATTTGGTCATAAGTTTCATTATCCATGCATACAAGATTTTCACCATCTCTGTAAGAAAACATCATATCTTTAACCTCCACTCTTACAATTTCTACATTTTCATCAGGGCGAAAGCGATTTTCAGCTAATCTACCATTTTTTACATTTCGCATTTTCATTTGATAAAAAGCACGCAAGTTACCTGGAGTACGATGTTCTAATTCAATCACTTGCATAATCTCACCATTGTAGCGAATAAAATTTCCACGAGATACATCAGATGCTTTTGCCATAAGTTTTATTTTTTGAGTGCAAAGTTACACCTTTTCACGAAAAAATCCAAAGTTGGAACAAAAAACCTTGAAGTATGCGACTTCAAGGTTATGTATTTTTAATAGATTTCATTTATTCATTTTCAGCAGGAGGAAGTTGAGCGGGTGTCTTGTCCTTACCTCCAAAATTCACCATAAGTGTTACACGGAACGTATCTGTGAGCGGATTAGTACGTTTGAAAGGTATCATGTATGCTACGTCTAAGCCAAAAACATTGTATCTTGCTCCCAAACCAATGGTAGCGTATTTTCTATCACCTTTGTTTTTATGTTCCATAGCCAAGCCCAAACGCCCCATAAACATATCATTATACACGTATTCAGCACCGAAATTCATCATAAACTCTTGCAATTCCTCTTTGATACCATCAGGAGCATCACCGAAAGATGAAAACAAACCGTTCAAAAGTCCAATATCACGAGGCAAACGATTGGGAGAAGGTGTTGGCACCATGAGTTTGTTAAAATCTAATGCGGCAGAAATTCTATTCAGTTCATCTAATTTGAGCGTACCTGAACCTCCCAAACGCAAGTTGGTAGGCAGAAAATCCCTTTGATTGTCGCCTGTGTAAGAAATTTTTGCACCTAAATTCGTAATAGCCGCACCCAAAGCAACATCAATTTCCGTACCCGCTAAATTCAGACCTTGTTTTTGATAAAAAGCCCCAATATCTACTCCTCCTGAATTGCCAGGGCGAGCCTGCCCCGTAGCACCATTACCTGTGAAAAAGAGGTTAGCTATATTGCTATGCACCCAAAAAGCCCCTATGGACAAGCCCAGATTTTCGGTAAGTTTGCGAGAATAATGAGAACGAATAGCAAACTCGCGTGGGCGATAATCACCGATGTTGTTGCCAAAATTATCCGTAAAATTGATGTCGCCCATATCGAAGTAAGTCATTGCCAAAGATACTGCCTCTACGTCTGAAAATTTGTAATAACCGCTCAAATGCGAAATAGCCATATCATTGACAAGCTGACGCAACCAAGGCGTATAAGAAAGGGCTACTCCATAATCTTTTTCAATAAAAGCAAGTTTAGCAGGATTCCAGTGCGTTGCAAAGGCATCAGGCGAGGTTGCTACTCCTACATCTCCCATTCCAGCGGCACGAGCATCAGAAGATATCAGCAAAAATGGCACTGCTGTCGTAATAGGACGGCGAAGCGAATCAAAGATTTGTCCCGTAGTAGGTGAGCCTTGTCCAAAAGATTTCAGTAAGCATAAGTTGGCAAAAATAAATGCCAAGCAGAAAATTCCTATTTTTTTCATCTGAACTTGAAGTTTAGTAAAAAATTTTACAAAGCTACAAAAAATTGCGTAAAATTTTACTCATGCAAGGAATTTTTGTTTAGAAATTTCGCATTACAACCAATTTTCCAACAGCAGTAGCCTTTTGAGTATCTTTCAGACTACGCACCGAGAGCCGATACATATAGATTCCATTAGCAAATTTTGTGCCGTAGCCATTGAGGTCAAGCACAAATTTACTTACATTTGCGTCAGCCGTAAAAACTTTATCCCTGAAAACCAACATTTTTTCACCCTGCAAGTTAAAAATTTCAAGTTCTATTTCCAAATCCTCGTGGAAACGATTATGCTCAAAGCTAAAAGTAGTTCTTTCGCTGAAAGGGTTAGGATAATTCATTACGTTTTGCAAACGCAAACTTTTGGAAGAAGCTACAACAAATTCAATTTTCTCTTCTGCCGAATTGTTGTAAGTATCCCAAACTTTTAGTGTAAGCGTGTAACGTCCTTCGGGCAAGTTGCGGAACGGATATACCACCTTTCCACTCTGATAACTATCTAAATCTGCCGTGTAAAAATCGTTCAAAATGTAAGGTTTTTGTATGCTATCGTTCAAGTAAGCCGTAATGTCCTGCCCAATACCCACCGAAGAGATGTTTATGCCATTTTCATCATACAAGTAAGCCAAAAGCAGAGGATTTTCATTCACTAAACCTCCACTTTTGAAAGTTTCGTCATTCATGTACAGGCGTATGCGTGGAGGTGTGTTATCGGCAAGCGGATTAGGATTAGAACCTCCTACTACAATATCCGTTTTGCCTGTGCCTGCATCAACAAGATTTTGTATATCAGCGGCGTAGAGACTAATTTTTCCATTGCCAAAAGCATAATTGATATTTTTCGGCATAACAAACTGCATGCGAAAACGTCCATTTCTTACACTTACTTTTCCATTGAAAAGCCTCACATCTCGCACCCAAAAATTCATGGGTGAGGTGCTTTGCGTACCCAAAGTGCTTTTGATACGCACTTTATCCCAAATTGTTGCGTCCAAAATTCCATTAAAATTCGGCAAAAACACATCATTTTCATCTCTGATTTCGCCTTCCAGAGTTACTTTATCCAGGGCTTTGAGTGTATCTTGGTGAATGGTAATATCTTTGCCGTTGAGGTGCGTAATTACTACACGTTTTTCAGGATAAGCTAATTTCATAGAGGGGTCTCCGAGCAACGAGAAATTTCTATTCACCGAACCTGCTAAACTATTATTTTTGGTAAGCCGCATAATATCGCCCAAACAAGGCATTTTCCCTGCAATAGGCTCAAAAATAAAGTTGTAGATTTGGTCGTTGAGAATGAAATTAGTGCTTGAAAACACAGGTCTGGTGGTGGTAATCAGAGCTATCGCCCCTCTATTCGGTTCTAAAATAGCTACTTCTGCTCCCGAAAGTGCCGAAGGCTCGTCATATCTACCAAATTCGCAAGTGGCTGTAATCATCAAAGGCAAGTGGTTGCCATTGTTCCAAGTTTTGATGTCGGGAGTGCGTAAAATTTCTTCCTGCGTCCAACCAATTTCGCCGCCGTGTCCTGTGAAATTTACCACCAAAGCTCCTTTTTCTATGGCATCAGTGAAAGCCGCTTTGCAAGCAGGAGAGCGTTCATTGCCCCCACTGCTAATTTGCGGATAAGCATCCAAATAAATCTTTTGTACGTTGAAATTCGGATAGTTATCTTCCACTTTTTGAGCCAAGCGGTCAGAATCTATTTGATGCTGATTTGCATCACCATCATCTGCTAAAAATACCACCCTTTTTCGCCAATCACCCAAATTTTCTTTTCGGTTAGCATAAGCAATGAGTTTATCTACCACATTGCGAGCCTGTTCGGCAGTTTGTACAGGCAGACGCCCTACTCCTACATCAAGCGTATGGTCAAAAGTGGGAATATTGCTAAATGTTTCAATCCATTCGCCTTCGGTACTTTCCATAAAGCCAAAATAATCATCAGACGAATAACTGAAAATAGGGTGCAAAGACTCACGCGACTCATAAATAGGCACAAAATTTGTGTTATTCGGAACTCTATCTTTGTAGTCAAAAGAAGCGGCACCGAAAAGCAGTACATATTTGAGTGTATTTGGGGTTTTCAGGTAGAGGTGTCTGATAAAATCTCGCAGGGCTGTTACATCTTGTCTGCCTGATGAAAATTCGTTGTAAATCTGAAAAACATCGGCTACTGCTACCGAAAAGCCATCGTGAGTGCGTCTGAATTCTGCCAAACGTTCTGCTTGCTCTCTAAAATTCGGATGCGTAATGATAAGCAAATTAGGAGTAGGTAAAGCCCGTAAGTTTTGATTAGCCACTTCGCCCACCAGCGTAGGAGTAGGAAAATCTGCACCTTGCCAAACAAGAAATTCCTTCAAGACTCCATTCGTTACTGCTCCAAAAATAGCTTGTGAGCCTGAAAGCGTAAAAAGTTGATTTTTAGGTTCAAGTGGGTTGGTGATGTCCCAAATCTGTGTGCTACTATTTGCATTTCCTACAATGAAATTTACCGCAGGAAGGCTACGGCTCTCAATAGAACGAAAAGCCGTCTGGTTGCCGTAAAGTCTCAATTCTCTTTTGCTTTGTACTCCAAAAAAGTTCAGATAGCCACGCACATTTGAACCTTGTAAATTGTAAGTAACCTTGAATTGCGGAAGAGAAGGAATTTGGTTGGTATTAAGGGAAAAAGCTGCTAAATCGGGTATGCCTTTGGTAGAATAGGTCGCATCAAAAATAGGAGAAACATTCTGCGAGCCAATGATTTGTCCATTGATAGCTACTTGAAAGTTAGCCACATTGAAAGATTGATTGAGTACCGAAGAAGTAAAAAGTAAAGTAGAATTTGGCACGAGTCCTTCTATGGTGTTGGAGATTTCTACGGATTGCCCTGCATTCAGAAATTCGCCATACCACTCACGCCCCGAACCTCCTCTACCGAGTTGGTTGAGAATATTGAATTGGTCTTTTTCGTGGAAAAAATAATCATCAAAAGTATTGATGTTTTGAGAAGCACTCACCGAAGCCTGATTTTGCACCCGTAAGCCTGCTGAATTTTTAATGGTGAGAAAATAATAGTTTCTATCATCGTAAAGATTTTTTTCGTGGCTAAAACGTTGGGTAGCAGGGTTAAAAATAATTTTATCAGCATTTTGAGCGTAAAAAAGAATGTAATCACCATTATCCATTTGATTATCTTCTTCGCCTACTACCAGAATAGCATTTTCTTGCAAATCGGCTATGCGAGGAGCATTGTTAGGTTGCGGGAGCATACCACCTCCATTGCCATAGATGGCAATATTCTTTGGATTGATTTGCGAAATATCTATGCCCCACTCTCGCAAATTTTGAGCCGTAATCTTATGAAGCCCCCTTTGTGTTACAGCTATTTTATACCATTTACCACTGCTTAAAACCGAATTTTGAGCAAGAGCCGAAAAGAAAAAAAGCCCCAAAACAAGCGTAAAACCAATTTTCATAGCAAAATTTTTCGTTTATACCTGAAAAGTAAAAATGGTAATTGTAAATCTATGAAAATTCGCATAAATTTTCATTTTCCTCCTTTCATCAAAAATTTTAAGCGGATAACTTCTTGCTGAGTAAGGTAACGCCATTTGCCTCGCGGGAGGTCTTTTTTGGTAAGTCCTGCGTACATGGTGCGGTCAAGTTTGGTAACTTCATAACCCAAATGTTCAAACATACGCCTAACTATACGATTTCTGCCACTATGCAGTTCCATGCCTAATACGTTTGGCTCAAGCAAAGCTACTGCATCAGGTTTAATAAAGCCATCTTCCAGTTCCAAACCTTTTTCCAACTGCAAAAAGTCCTCCTCTGTAATAGGCTTGTCCAAAGTAATTTGGTATACTTTTTTGATGTTAGAAGAAGGATGCGAAAGTTTTCTGGCAAGCTCGCCGTCATTGGTAAGCAAAAGCAAACCTGTGGTATTTCTATCCAAACGTCCCACAGGATAAATTCTTTCGTTGCAAGCATCTTTTACTAAATCCATAACGGTACGTCTTGCGTTTTCGTCTTCAGTAGTAGTAATGCAGTTTTTCGGTTTATTCAGCAGTACATACACAAATTTTTGTCTTTTAAGCACTTTACCCTTGTAAGTCACAACATCATTTGGCTTTACTTGAAAGCCCATTTCCGTAACTACCTTTCCATTTACCTTGATTTCCCCCTGCTTTATCAATTCGTCTGCTTCCCGTCTTGAACAAACCCCTGCATTAGCAATGAAACGATTGAGCCGAATAGTTGTTTTTTCCTTGCGTTCAGCATTTTTGATACCCTTGCTACTTTTTTCTTTTTGCTTTTGAGCGTAAGTTTTGAAATGATAAGTAGGCGTTTGAATAGGAGATTTTTCGCTCTTTTTGGGCTTTTGCAAAGGCTTTTTATGTGAAGTTTCTTTGGGAACTTGTGTTTTTTTTCTCATTTTTGCGTGAAATTGAAAAGCAAAAATAAGAGTTTTATTTCGTTTCACCAAGAACAAATTGGAAACAAAAACGAGACGATAGAAGATGAGAAACGTAAGTTGGCTGATGATTTTTCCTATAATTTTCACTTTTTTTCAATGTGATTCTCCTACTACCCCCCCGACACAACCCCAAAAACCTGTCAAAATCATTCGTAACATAGACGATACCGAAGAAATCAACTATGATACTCTTGTCAAACTTTCTTCTACGCCTCAAACGGCTCTTTTAGATAGCATGGCTTGGGATTTTCTTCGGCAATGGGAAATCAAAGGTATGACGATTGCAGTTTCTTACTACGGCAAATTAGTGTATGCCAAAGGATTCGGCTGGGCAGATGAAGAGCGTAAAATTCCTGTCAAGCCGCATCATCTTTTTCGCATTGCTAGTGCCTCTAAACTCATTACAGCCGTAGGCATTATGCACCTTGTAGAGCAAGGTAAATTTACTTTGGATAGCAAAGTTTTTGGAGAACAAGGTATCCTCAAACGCTACAACGCTTGGATAGCCAATAAACTTATGTATGACATTACGATACGGCATTTACTTACACATACGGCAGGTTGGTGGAACTATTTGCATACAGACCCCATGTTTGTGCCTGTGCAGATTGCCCAAATTATGCAAACTCCTTCTCCTCCTCCCTTTGATAGTGTAATGCGTTTTATGCTTTCGCAGAAAAATGTTTTTCAACCTGGGGCTTTTTACGATTACTCTAATTTTGGTTATGCTCTGCTCGGAAAGATTATTGAGGAAGTTTCAGGCAAAGATTACGAAACTTTTATGCGTGAGCAGGTGCTTGCTCGTATGGGCATTAGACGTATGCGTATAGGAAGAAGTCGTTACCAAGAGCGTTTTCCAAACGAAGTAAGATATTATGTTGCACCGAATACTCCTCAGAATATTTCCATTTATCCTCCTCACGACTCAGCTTCACGGGCTTATGAAGGTACTTACATTCAAGGATTAGGAGCAGCAGGAGGCTGGATTGCAAGTGCTGTGGATATGCTTCGTTTTTTGAGCTACATTGACGGTTGGAATATGCCCAAAGATTTTCTTTCTTCTCAAAGCATTGCCGAAATGACCTTGCAAACTACTGATAGCACACATATACAAAAGGCTTTGGGCTGGAAAAAAATCTCTGCTGAAAAATGGTGGCGTACGGGTAATTTGGCAAGCACTAATATTTCACTTACTCGCCGTAATGATGGCTTTGCTTGGGTAGTTATTACGAATACAGGCTCGTGGAGAGGGTCGTTTTTCCCCTACGAAATAGAAGGATTTATGACAAGAGCCTTGCAAAAAGTGAAATTTCCTGAACACAATCTCTTTGAAGTAGTGCCTTAGATTTTACTTTGCAAGCACATTTCAAGCAATTTTTGCAAACGAGCTATTTCTTGGTCTTTGTCTGCCAAACGCTTTTCGTATAAGTCTTTGATTTCTTGAGAATTTACAAAATTAGAACCGATATAAGAGTGATATACCTCACGATTGTTGAAAACAAAACTATCTTCAAAGCCTAAAATATCTTGGATAGTAGTATTGAGAATATCTGCAATTTTTTGGAGTTTTTGGAGAGTAATTTCTACTTCATTACGTTCAATTTTGCCATAGCCCGCAGTAGACATTTCTAATTTGGAAGCCATGTATTCTTGGGTGTA
>JANWZC010000083.1 GCA_025054975.1 Raineya sp. | reverse complement strand
GAAGTCCTGACGTCAGTCGGACTTTTTTCTTTTAATTTACAATAAAAAGTTGATAAAAACAACTAATATGTTAAATAGAAACTACGAACTTAATCAAGAAATCATTTATCAAACAAAGAAGAAAAATTTATATTTTCTGCTTGGAGCAGTTGTCATTACTAACGCATTGATGGCTGAGATGATTGGTACAAAGATTTTTTCATTAGAAAAAACACTTGGCTTCCCTCCTGCTCAAATACCGTTATTTGCAGATTTTCTTTTGGATTTCAATTTGACTGCCGGGGTTATTTTATGGCCTGTTGTTTTTGTATGTTCAGATATCATTAATGAATATTTTGGTGTAAAAGGTGTAAGACAAATTAGTTTTATTACTGCAGGACTTATATTGTATGCTTTTACAACTATTACTATTGCTATCTATTTACAACCAGCAGATAATTGGTTAGAATACAATTCAGTTGATAATAACAACCAAAAATTTAATATCAATTTTGCTTTTGAAAAAATATTTAGGCAAAGTAGTAGGATTATACTTGGTTCTTTGACTGCGTTTATGGTTGCTCAAATTTTAGATGCATATATTTTTTATCGTTTAAGAATATGGACGGGTAGTAGAAATATTTGGTTAAGAGCAACAACTTCCACACTTATTTCCCAACTTTTTGATAGCTTCATAGTTTTACTAATAGCTTTCTATCCTCAATTTACTTTTGCTGAAATTATATCAGTTGGTATTATTAACTATATTTATAAGTTTGTAGTAGCTATTTTAATGATACCTATACTGTATTTGATTCATTTTTCTATTGAAAAATACTTGGGATATGAATTTTCAAAGAGAATGATAAACGAAGCAGGACATAGAAGTGATTAGTACAGAGTATAGAGTATAGTATGGTGATAAAATATTTTAGTTGACGTAATAAACTAATTTTATGTTTTATTTTTTACATTTCTAAACAAGTTGTCAATTACAACTGCTGTAGCTATTGCTACATTCAAAGACTCTGCTCCACTTTGTGGAGGACGAGGTATGCTAACTTTCTGCTTAACATAATCTAAAATATTACCACTCACTCCTCTTGCTTCATTTCCCATTATAATAATACAAGGTTTTTGGAAAGTAATTTCATAAATACTTTTTCCACCTAAAACCGTAGCATAGATTTCCAACTCCTTTTTGTTTTTCAAAGATTTCAGGTATTCTTTTAGATCTGTATAAAAACACCTTACCCGTAAAAAACTTCCTTTACTTGCATTGATAACTTTTAAGTTGTATAAATCAACAGTTTGGTTGCTACAAACAACTTTTTTTATTCCGTACCAGTCACAAACTCTCAAAATTGTTCCTAAATTTCCGGGGTCTTGAATATTATCTAATGCAAGAACTATATCATTTTCAGGCAGTAAAACTTTATTTTCATATTGTTTCACTACTGCCAATGCCATTTGGTTATTTTCCATTGCACTAACTTGGACTAATTCTGCCTCTTTAACTATTTCAAAATCAGAAGGATTCCGATAAAAATCTGGATTTTTTTTTATAAAACTATTCGTAATAAAAACTTTTATGACCTCAAAATCACTTTTCAAAAGTTCTAAAATAGGCTTCTCTCCTTCTACTAGAAAGAGTTTTTCTTGTTCTCGGTACTTTTTTTGATGTAAAGACTTGATGAGTTTTTTCCATTTTTGAGAAATCATCATTACTTTGCAATCAAATTAACTACCAGCAATGAAAAATTTTATTTTTCTATTTATAAGTATTTCATTTTCAGCTTGTTCATCTTTTCTTCCTTCTAATTACATTTTGTACAAACAAACCATCAAAGGTAATAAAAATATTCCAACTGAAGAGTTAGAAGCCCTTTATCGTCAGAAAGTGAATAGAAAGTTATTTTACAAGTTTATGCCATATGCCTCCATTTATGAAAGCAGTCGCAGGCGTTTGGAGGCTCAAAGGCTCAAAGATAGTGCTATTCTTGCAGAATATGCTGAAAAAATAGAAAAAAATCCTGAAAAACAAGTACAATTACTACAAGAATTAAAGGAAAAACGCAGAAAAATTGGTTATATTGATTTTCGTTTGGAAAACGAACGGCTTTACTACGATAATCTTTTACAAAAAGCTCTTGCAGAGAAAAATGAAAAAAAGTACTACAAAATCAAGAAGAAACGTGATAAAAAAATCGCAAAATTGGAGTTAGAGAAAGAAAAAGGTAGTTTTCGCATGAGAGTTATTGGTGAGCCTTTCAGTATTTATAATCCTGAAAATATTGAAAAAACACGCCGAGAAATGCAAGAGTACCTATATACTAAAGGTTATTTTGGGGGAAAAGTTACCTACAAGGCTGATTCTTCGGTAGTCAGAATAGGTAAAAGTGCTGTAAAAACTATCAATGTAACCTACTTTATTCACGAAGGCGAACCTCATCGCATTGATAGCATCTACTATGTTACAGATAACCCTGTGATTGATTCTCTCATCAAATATAATCCGGGCAAACTTAAAGTTGGACAAATCCTTGAACGTGATAAAGCCTTGCAAGAACGTGAGCGTATCGAAAAACTGCTTCTGGAAAATGGTTTCTATCGTTTTGATAAGCAATATATTGTAGTACAAGTAGATACAAGTATTGCTAAACAAGAAGAAATTTTTACTGGTTCTGGCATGGATAGCGAGATTCTTATTAAGAAGAAAAATTTAGCTCATCTCCGTTTTATTATCAATAATCCTCAAAAGCGAGATACGACTTTTATTCAGCAAAATACCGTAGGTAATGCTCTTGCTCAGATTTACTTAGACGAAATTTTAGGCAAGCATATTCAGTATAAAGTGAAAAATGTTTATTTCGTTGTGAAGGAAGAAACTTTGCTTAATCCTAATGACACTCTGCAGAAAGGTTATTATTTTCCTCAGAAATCCGATGAAGGCAAACCTATCAAATTCATCAATCTCACTTCTCAAAGGCAATATTCGCCTAAAATTCTTTACACCAAGATTCTTTTACGTCCTAATAGTTCTTACCGAAAATCCATTTTTGACCAAACAGGGCATAATCTTTCCAACCTTAACTTGTTCAAATTTCGTTCTATTCAAACCCGAGATGATAAACGAGGTGGTTTAGATGTTGCTATTTTAGCTACTCCCAATGATAAATTTGAAATGGTCAATGAAATTGGAGGTTCTGTTGCTCAAAACGTTCCTGGACCCTTCTTTAATACCTCTTTGAAAATCAGAAATTTATGGAGTGGATGTGGAATTTTAGAAAATAACTTTCTCTTTTCCATTGACGGACAGGCAAGTTTCATCAAACTGGGTGAAGTATATCGTACTACACAAATTAGTTTTAACTCTATCTATATTACACCTTTGTTGTTTTTGCCTGGTAAAATCAAGTACAAACCCTCTATCAATGCTCTTTCTCCTACTACACGTATCAATGCTGGAATAGCTTTTGTTCGCCGACCTGAATACGGCAGACGAAATTTTCGTTTAGCTCTTACATACAATTGGCATAAATTTCCTTACAAAAATTTTGGTTTTTCACCATTAGATTTGAACATTATCAATACTTACCGAGAAATTACAGAGTTTAGAAAACTTTTAGAGGACTTACGATTACAAGGCAATAATTTGGAATTAAGTTTTAGGAATTCTTTCATTACGAGTACGCATTTTTACTATGAATATAATAGCATCAATCACCGACAAAACAGCGTTCAGTATTACTTACGACCCACTATAGAACTTGGTGGTACTACACTTAATTTGTTTAATCAAGAATTCTTAGAAAAAAACAAAATTTTAGGTTTGGAATACTTTAAATTTTGGCGAGTTTCTACGGAACTAAGATATTATCAACCTCTTTCAAAGAAAAAGGATAGTCATTCTAAAATAGCTACACGTTTATTTTTAGGAGTGGCTTCTCCTTATGGAAGTTCTGAGGTCTTACCTTACGAAAAATTTTTCTTTTCAGGGGGCAATACTATGCGAGGTTGGATACAACGACGTTTAGGACCAGGCTCTTACAGCCCACCTGATAGCTTACTTAATGTAGAAAAACAAGGAGAAATTAGCATAGAGGCAAATATAGAATGGCGATTTAAGCTATGGAGTTATTTTCATTCGGTTTGGTTTCTTGATGTAGGTAATATTTGGACTTTGCGGGACGTAGGTTTTTCAGGAGGTAAATTCACTAATCAATTTTACAAGGAATTTGGCATAGCCACAGGCACGGGCTTACGTATGGATTTTACCTTTCTACTTATTCGGATTGATTTAGGTTTGCGGGTATTAGACCCTGCTCGTCCTGAAGGTAACCGTTTTGTGCTTAACGAAGTTCGTCTGCAAAATTTATTCAGCGGTAGCAACTCTGCCCTTTTGAACATAGGAATTGGTTATCCGTTTTGATTACTTTGAAATTTTAGTGATTTACCATAAAAATATCAAAAACTATGCAATCTTTTGCGAGTTATTTCAAATTTCAACTCAACGAAAAGGATATTTCAACCAAATAACGCTTTCAATTCTCCTGCTTCTTCGGGTTTCATTTTTCCTGCGAGTATCAAGCGAAGTTGCCTTCTACGTAAAGCTCCTTCGTAGAGGATTTTTTCCTCTTCGGTTTCGGGAATAAGTTCAGGGACATTGATGGGGTTGCCTACTTGGTCAACGGCTACGAATGTGAAAAAAGCACTATTGGTCTTTATTTTAGTTTGCTTGACGGGGTTTTCTGCAAATACTTCTATATGCACTTCCATAGACGAATTAAATGCTCTTGTTACTTTGGCTTGCAGTGTAATTACACTTCCCAAAGGAATTGGTTCTTTGAATGAAATATTATCTACCGATGCCGTAACTACTACTCTATTACAATGTTTAAGTGCTGCAATTGCAGAAACTACGTCCATAAAATACATTAACCTCCCTCCCATTAAGTTACCGAGAGTATTTGTGTCATTAGGAAGTACCATTTCAGTCATGGTAGTATAAGACTCACGAGCATATTTCGCTTTTACTGACATAATTTAACATAATATTTTTTACAAAAGATTTTTCAGCCGCAATATACACAATTTTCAAAATTTCAGGAAATTTCAGGGAAGTATCTTTTTTGTTTCTTTTTTTGTTTTGATTATTTTACTTTGAACATCAAAGTTTTTTATTTAATAAAGTTTTTGAAGTAAGTTAAACTGAAGTAAGTCAAACACACTCCAAACTAGGCTTTTTGCAGTTTTGAAAGTCTTACAATCATATTTTTACAAGTTTTTCTTTGAAGTAAAGATTGAAATATTTATTTTACCGCAAATTTTTTCAAAACATAACGAAACTTTTATAGCTAAACAGCGTACGTATATTAAAGGGGTGTTTGTTTTTTACTTAAAAAAGTCCATAAATTTTACAATTAAGCAACTTTACAATCGTTTTACACAAACCTATTTTTTGCTTTATGGCTAAAATCAAGTATTATTATGACACCGACTCTTGCCGTTATGAGAGGATACAAGTAAGCAAGTGGGAAATATTTCTCAATATTGCAGGTATCGTACTACTAGCGGCTTTGTTTGGAGTGTTATTTTCTTTTCTATACTCCAAGTTTCATAAATCTGAGAAAGAAATTGAGTTGGCTCGCGAAGTAGAAGAGCTGAAAAGTTATTACCAACTCATCAACAAAAAATTAGACGAAGCCGACAAGGTACTTGCTTCGCTGCAAGAACGAGATGATAAAGTGTACAGAGTGATTTTTGCTGCTGACCCTATTCCCAAAGAAGTTCGCATAGCAGGAACAGGTGGAACAGAAAAATATGCAGACTTGCTCAAAAAAGGCTTACAAACTGAAAACCTTATACTTTCTACTCTGCGTAAAGTGGATATGCTCAAACGTAAAATGTACGTGCAAAGCAAATCTTACGATGAAATTATGCAAATGGCAAAAAATAAAGAAGAACGATTAGCTCGTATTCCTGCTATTCAACCCATTTCTAATAAGGAACTCACACGACTTTCTTCTGGTTTTGGCATGCGTTTTCACCCCATTTTCGGAGGAGCTCAATTCCATCCTGGTATAGATTTCGCCGCTCCACACGGCACACCTATATATGCTACTGCCGATGGTGTAGTAGTAGTTGTTAATAGTAATTTCGGTGGCTATGGCAACGAAATTCAAATCAAACATAGTGAAGATTACACCACTTTGTATGCTCATCTTTCTCGTTTTAATGTGAAGGTAGGACAAAAAGTAAAACGCGGCGAATGTATTGGCTTTGTAGGTAGCACAGGATTTTCTACTGCTCCCCACTTGCATTATGAAGTTATTTACAAAGGTGAAAAAGTTAATCCTGTATATTACTTCTACAACGACCTCTCCCCTGAGCAGTATGATAAGATTTTAGAATTAGCTTCTCGCCAAAATCGCTCTTTGGGTGCAGTAGCCTCCCGGAATATCAAAATTCAAGAATAATAAAAGTTATGTTAAGTAAATGATGAAAATAAAACATTTTGAGAAAAAATTTGGCACGATAATTCAAAAAAATATAGTTTTGTGGCTTACTGACACAAAACAGAACTAATCAAAATGTCTCAATCATCTCCATCACAAACACAAGTAAGTTTCCTAACAGCTGTTTCTATCGTGGTTGCCAACATGATAGGTTCAGGCGTTTTTACGAGTCTGGGTTTTCAAGCAATAGACATAAAATCTGTTTTTCCGCTTCTACTCCTATGGATAGTGGGTGGAATAATAGCTCTCTGTGGGGCATTTAATTACGGAGAGCTTGCAGCACGTATGCCTCGTTCGGGTGGGGAGTATCATTATCTTTCTCAAATCTATCATAGAGGTTTTGGATTTCTTTCAGGTTGGGTTTCTGCTACGGTAGGGTTTGCCGCACCTATTGCCCTTGCCGCTATGGCTTTGGGCGAATACGCCAGCGATGCTATCTTTGCCTCCAAAAATGAATACCCCATTTTCCATAAAATAATTGCTGTTGCCGTTATTTTGACAATTACTTTCATCCATGCCACAGACATCAGAAAAGGTAGCTTTTTTCAGCAATATTCTACTGCTCTCAAACTGCTTTTGATTATTATTTTTATCCTTGCAGGACTGATAATTACTCCCAACCCACAAGCCATTTCAGTGCTACCGCAAGCAAGTGATTGGAACTACATTTGGCAACCTGCTTTTGCTGTTTCACTAGCCTATGTATCTTTTGCCTATTCAGGATGGAATGCCTCAGCATATCTTGCAGGAGAAATTGAAAACCCACGTAAAAATGTTCCTAAATCTCTTTTTTTAGGAACTATGATTGTAATGATAGCATATGTGCTACTCAATTTCATATTTCTATATACTACCCCCATTGAACAACTTGCAGGAAAATTAGACGTGGGTTACGAGTCTGCCAAAATGATATTCGGTAGCATAGGTGGTAAAATTATGGCAAGCATGATTGCTTTACTGCTCATTTCATCTATTAGTGCGATGATTTTTGCAGGTCCTCGTGTTACTAAGGCTATCGGAGAAGATTTTGAAATTTTTAAGCAAATTGCCTCAACTAATTCCAAAGGAATACCCACCAAAGCTATATTCTTACAATCAGGAATTGCTATTATGTTGGTGATTACATCAAGTTTTGAAGATGTGCTTTATGCCATTGCTTTCGTATTAGAGATTTTTACGATCTCCACTGTACTAGGAGTTTTTGTTTTACGCTTCAAAGAAAGAGAAAGTTTTTTAGCTTACAAGGCTTGGGGCTATCCTATTACTACAATTATTTTTATTGCAGGTACCGCTTGGACTATGATTTTTCTATTTCAAGAACGTATCTTACCCTCACTGAAAGCCATTGTAGGTATCAACTTAAACCCTGAAAAAACTTACATTTCTCAAATTATGCCTGCAATTCTTGCTGTTGGTACACTTTGTATAGGCTTAATAGTTTTTTTGATAAGTGATAAAATCAACCAAAAAATAAAGGAAACTAAAAAAGTTTAATCAATCAACCATTATGAAAAAATTAGTTATCTTACTTTACATAGTTGCAAGTATCAACTTAATAGCTTGCAAAGAAAAAAACTCTACTAATGGCTCAAAATCTCAAAAAGACACGCTTTCTCAAAATTCCAAGCCTACTACTGAAAAACCTCAAAGAATTATTCCCGAAGATAAGAAATTTCATCAAACTGCTCGCTTCATAGCAGGCTTGCCCCAAGAAGAAAACAATGAACTAAAAGAGTACGAAAAAAGTGATGCTTGGAAAAATTATTCGCAAGAAAGCAATCGGAAATGGCAAAAACTTAAAGAAGGTAAAATTGCCAAAATGCGTGCTTGGGCAGATATAGAACTGAAAGAAGTTAATGATAAAGCAGGAACTCTATTTTATCCGTTCAGTGGTGCAGACTTTTTGTACGCTCAAACGTTTTTCCCTAATGCCGAAGAAATCATCATGATAGGACTTGAACCTATCGGTACGCCGCTGAATGTTGAAAAAATTGCCAAAAAACAAACTAATTATTTTTCCGCCCTTAACCGAGCAGGCTACTTTTTGGCAGATTTCAGCTTTTTTAGAACCAACGACATGGCTATTGACCTAACAGGTAAGCGTTCTATTGAAGTAGATGGCACTATTCACTTGATTATGTTGTATTTAGCTCAATTAGATAATACTATCACCTATATTGAAAAAGTTGTTGTAAATAACGAAGGTGATATAGTTTTACCAAATGAACACTCAAAAAAAGTTGATAGTATGAATAAAAAGAAAAAAGTTATTTATGGCAACCGAATTTACTTCAAAAGAAAAAATGATAACAAACTACGTTCTGTTTTATATTTCAGTGCTAATCTTTCTGACTATGGCTTATTAGAAGAAAATCCTGACTTCAAAAAATACCTGGAAAAACAAAAATTCACTGCTACTTATCTGAAAGCCGCTTCTTATTTGATGTATTCAGTTCAAGCACCAGGTAAAAATTACAACTTCAAAATCATCAGAGACATTATTCTGAAAAATAGTCAATATATTCTCCAAGATGACTCAGGTATGCCTCTGTACAACTTTCCTGACGAAAAATGGCAAAAGACCTTCTACGGAGTTTATGTAGGTCCTATTAGCTTATTTAGTAACCGTTATCAAACGGCTATGCGAGAGGCTTACCACAATAAAGAAAATGTAAAACCTCTACCTTTTGGAATCGGTTATCAGTTCAGAGAGGGAACTTCTAATTTGATGCTTGCCAAAAAAATAGCCGAAGTAAGTGATAAAGACCTTGAAGTGAATGCAATAAATAATAAAAAGACCGAAAAGAAAGAAAAAGAAACTTCAAACACACAAAAACCTAAATAAAAGTTCAGCAAAGTTACTTAATAAAAAATTTCAAATGCCTGTAAGTCTGAAACTTATAGGCATTTATTTATAGTTCAACTCAAATTGTAATACTATGAAAAAGATAAAGTTGCTGATTTGTATTTGTACTACTTTTAACTTCAAAGTTCTTTTAGCTCAAACAAAAAAAACTCCTACTCCGCTGGAGTATATCTTAATAACTCACTACGATAAATTTCAAAAATATTTGGAACGTAAAGAATATGGTATCCAAATCATTTATTCTCAAATAGAACGTACCAAAAATAATCAGCCTAATTTAACAACCTACAAATATAACGTTGATAGTCGCAACTATTTTTATCCTGCAAGCACTGTAAAATTACCTGTTATTCTATTGAGTTTTGAAAAAGTTAATATTATCAATCAAAAAAAAGAAAACATAACTATCAACCATTTTACCCGAATGAGTAGCCTTCCCAGTGCTAATTGTCCCGAAGGTATTATGGGTAACTTACCAGATGACCCTTCTCCTCCCTGTATAGCCAAATATACTGAACAAATGCTATTAGTAAGTGATAATCCAGCTTTTGCTCGCTTGTATGATTTTTTAGGACAAAAATTCATTCATACTCAACTTACCCAAAAAGGTTACGATAGTGTTCGCATTGTAAGACGTTTGGGAAGCGATTGCAATGCTCCTAACCAAAATCGCTGTACTAATGCTACGGTGTTTTATAATAAAAATTTGCAAATTATTCATAAAGAAGAAGAAACCTGCAATGATTCCACCCTTACTCCTATTTTAGAAGTATCGCTTGGCAAAGGATACATTGACCTAATTGGAGTATTGCAAAATACTCCTATGGATTTTTCGGAAAATAATTTTCTTCCCCTTTCCTATTTACACGAATTTACAATTGCGGCTCTTCTGCCCGAAGCCTTACCCCTACAAAAACGTTTCAAACTTACTGCTGAACAACAAAAATTCATCAGAAAAATGATGGGAGCTTACCCTCGTGAAGGAAAACTCACCTATTACCGCCCTGAACAAGGTTACTTTGACACTTACAAAAAATATTTCCTCTATGGACAAAATCCTTCAATCACTCCTAAACCTAATATTAGAATCTTTAATATCGTAGGTTTAGCCTACGGCTTTACCATAGACTCTGCATATATTGTAGACTTTGAGAATAAGGTAGAGTTTTTTCTAACAGCTGTTATTTACACCAACCAAAATGAAATCCTAAACGATAACAACTACGAATATGCCACCGAAGCTATGCCTTTTATGAAATTGCTCGGTGAAACGATTTATAAGTACGAACTTGCTCGCAAGAAAAAGTACAATCCTGATTTATCCGATTTTAAATTATATGAATAAAAATTCATTTAGTAATTATTTTTTTTCAAAAAATTTTTACATAAATACTTGATTTTTAATTTTTTATTACTTAAATTTATGACAAATTTTTCAAACATTTTTCCCTGTAATTTACTAAATTCATACACTTATGAAAGACAATTATGAGAAAAGTACAATTTCTGACTTGCTGCCCGAAGGTAAACTTTTTTACACCATTGGCGAAGTAGCCGAAATGCTGCAGGTTAATCCTTCTACAATTCGCTTTTGGGAAAATGAATTTGATATGCTTCATTTTTCCAAAAATAACAAAGGCGATAGACGTTTTACCAAAGAAGATATTGAAGACCTGCGACTTATCTACCAACTTACCAAAGTAGAAGGATATCGTTTAGAAGCCGCCAAAGAAATTATGCGTAAGCGTTCACGTGAAATGAAAGAAAAACTGAGAACTATTGAGGCTCTTAAACGCATGAAAGAATTTTTAACTTTGCTCAAAAAAGAATTACCTGCTTAAACCCACCACTCCCTTTCCTTATTTAGTATTTTTGCTCACACTATCTTGCTGATTTTGTTTTTCTTTCTGACCTTCTGCTGGTGAAGGATAAGGAATTTCTATTTCATAAGCCTTTCCTTCACGCACCGTGAGCGTTTTACCTCTAATCCAAGGATTATATTCTACCAACATGCGATAAGAAATACCTTGCTTTTCTGCAAAATCTGCTAAATCTGCAATACTTTCAGTAATTTTTATCTTTCGCAAAGGAGGAAAAGAATAGTAACTTTCTTGTCTGATGTGATAGCCATATTTTTGAGGATTTTCATAGATATATTTCACGGCTATTAAACGCAAAACATAACGAGCTGTCTCTGGATACAAAAATAAGTCGTAGTAAGAAGTTCTTTTCTGAAAACTAATCACTCCCTCTATGTACCCCATTCCTGCATTGTAAGCCGCCGCTGCTAATGCCCAACTTCCAAACTTATGATAGTTTTCTTTCAAAATCCGAGCCGCTACATAAG
>JANWZC010000082.1 GCA_025054975.1 Raineya sp. | reverse complement strand
CATTGATGAAAACATTATCTTTTTTGGAAAAAAATTCTACATTACCTTCAGCTTCACCACGTTGTTGGTTTTGGTCATAGTCAATCGTATTGCCTTTGAGGCTGTATTCATCAGTTTCTATGCGGGGTTTGCCACGTAATTTGGATTTTTTAGTTTTGGTATTAAATTCGCCGTCATTGGTATAAATAATACCATCTTTGGTGCGAATAGAGGCTTCTTTGCCCAAAATTCGAGCAATTTTAGTATTATCGTTGTAAGAAAGCGTATCACTCTTGATTTCATAAGGCTCACCCTCATTGATACCTTTCAAATGTACATTCTTGCGAGCAAAAAGATTTTTAGTATTAGTATCGTAAGCTCCTGTTTCGCTGGTGAGTTCGTCTTGGGCATTGGAAAGTTTGCCACCGCCATAGTAGTACATAATTTTAGAGTTGATGTTGTAGTCAATGGCTGGGGCACGGACATTGGTTTGTTCTTTGGTGAAATTGGCATCACCACGAGCCATGAGCGTTCCTGAATTAGCATCAAAATCCATATTCCGAGCTGAAAGCGTTGAGCCAACATCATCAGTAATTTGTACGTTGCCCATTGCTTTCACAAAATTTTTACGAGGATAAAAATATGCCGAGTCGCAAAAAACATAGCGATTGCCTTGCTTGAAAGTAATATTTCTACCTGTAACTTTCACCAAACTATCATACCCAAAGCCTTCGGCTTGCACAGCCCCACTTAATAGTTCAATGAGTTCGCCTTTTTCATATTTGACCGTATCATAAGGAAGTTTTTGATAGCGAAAAGTATCTTTTTCAAAAACGTTTTCAGGCAAGCGAGGACGTTTTTTTAGGTTTGGTTGGGTGAGTGCCTCACTTATCACTCCAACCATAAGCCCAATAATCAACCAACAAATCATTTCCTTTTGAGGCATTTTCCACTTAATTTTTGTTACTTTGCCTTGCAAAAATATTACCAAAAACGCCAAAAAGCCAAAAAACTTATGACAAATCAGGAAAAGATACAAGTTTTGCTTAGCGAGATTGGAAAGGTAGTAGTAGGGCAAGAAAAAATGATAAATCGCTTATTGATAGGGCTTTTCACAAACGGACATATTCTTTTAGAGGGCGTACCTGGATTAGCTAAAACGCTCACTATCAGTACACTTGCTAAAACACTTCAACTTTCCTTCCAACGCATACAATTCACCCCCGACTTATTGCCTGCGGATTTGGTAGGAACTATGATTTTCAACCCCAAAGAAGCCGAATTTGAAGTCAAGAAAGGTCCCATTTTTGCGAATTTGATACTTGCCGATGAAATAAACCGCTCCCCTGCCAAAGTGCAATCGGCACTTTTAGAAGCAATGCAAGAACGCCAAGTAACTATCGGTGAAAACACCTATCCTTTGGATTATCCGTTTTTGGTGCTTGCTACGCAAAATCCCGTAGAACAGGAAGGTACTTACCCTTTGCCCGAAGCCCAAGTAGATAGGTTTATGATGAAAATTTTTGTAGGTTACTTGAATAAAGAACAAGAACTTGCCGTAATGCGAAAAATGGCTAACATCAATTTCAAACCTGAGCTGAATGCTATTTTGAGTAAAGAAGATATTGCTCAAATTCGTGATGAAATCAATCAGATTACTATTTCCGAAACTTTGGAGAAATATATCATTGAATTGGTTTTTGCTACTCGTTATCCCAATGAATACGGCTTGAAACAAGAAGCTCAATATATTCAGTTTGGGGCATCGCCCCGAGCCTCTATCAGTATGAACCGAGCCGCCAAAGCATTAGCTTACCTGAACCGAAGAGATTTTGTCTTGCCCGAAGACATCAAAGAAGTTGCCGTAGATGTGCTTAACCACCGCATTATACTGAACTACGAAGCCGAAGCCGATGGCATTACTACAAGACAAATCATTGAAAATATCCTCAAAAATGTACCTATCACGCAGTAAGACTTATAAAAGTAAGGTTTTGTGGATAAGATTAGGAAAGTTCTGAAAATAATGCAATATTTGTGCGAAAAAATGAGGTTGTATTACCTTATTTGTAGTATGGTGGCTCTAATTTGATTGGCAAGTGTGATAATGCGAAAAAATAATAGATTGTTGTTTTTACTAAAATCAAAAAATTTCAATGAAGTACAAGCGAATCCTTTTGAAGTTAAGCGGTGAGGCTCTTGCAGGCGATAGACAAGAGTATGTTATCAATCCGCAGATTTTGGAGCGTTATGCCAAAGAAATCAAGAAAGTAGTAGAAAGAGGCGTACAAGTAGCCATTGTAGTGGGGGGAGGCAACATTTACAGAGGTTCGGAGGCAAATGTTTCAGGCATTGACAAAGTGCAAGGCGACTACATGGGAATGCTTGCTACGGTTATCAACGGAATGGCTTTACAAAGTGCAATAGAAAAGCAAGGCATTTATACGCGTTTGATGTCTGCTATTCGGATTGAGCAAGTTTGCGAGCCATTTATTCGCAGGAGAGCTATTCGGCATTTGGAAAAAGGGAGAGTAGTAATTTTTGCCGCAGGTACAGGTAATCCATATTTTACTACCGACTCTGCTGCTTCGCTCAGAGCCATTGAAATTGAAGCCGAAGTAGTTCTTAAAGGAACAAAAGTTGATGGTATCTACACCGCAGACCCTATGAAAGATTCCTCTGCTACTCGTTATCATACGCTTACTTTTGATGAAGTCTATCAAAAAGGCTTGAACGTAATGGATATGACAGCTTTCACCCTTTGCAAAGAAAACAATTTACCTATTATAGTGTTTGATATGAACCAAGAAGGTAATCTGTTGCGTATTGTAGAAGGCGAAGAAGTAGGAACATTAGTGGCAATGGAAGCAATTGGATGAGATTGAGATATTAGACACAAGACACGAGACACAAGACACAAGACACAAGACACAAGATATAAGGCATAAAGTTATTTTCAATCATAAAGTTGGGGCTATGTATAATTTTGTTATTTTCCTTCATTCTTGGTTACGCTGGGTTGTATTAGTTTTGGCTGTTGTCGCCATTTCTAAAGCCTTGATAGGCTGGCTCAACAAACAACCTTTTACAAAACAAGATAATATCTTTGGAACTTCATTGGTAGGTTCTATGCACTTGCAACTACTTTTGGGATTGCTTCTATACTTTTTTTTAAGCCCCATGGGGCTGAATGCTATCCAAGAAGTAGGTATGAAAGAAGTTATGAAAAGTCCATTGTATCGTTATTGGGCAGTAGAGCATTTTACCACAATGCTTTTAGCAGTTATTTTGGCTCAAATTGGTAGAATAAAAAGTAAAAAAGCCCCTACCGATTTACTCAAACACAAAAGAGCCTTCGTTTTCTATACCATTGCTTTGTTGCTTGTTTTGAGCCGAGTGCCTTGGGATAGATTGGGCAGAGGTCTGTAAAACTACCACAATCTGAAAAATATTTTGAACAAAAATGAAATTACTTTTGCTTTCAAAAAAGTAGTAGCTGAAAACAACTCTCCCCCTCTCCTTTGGAGAGGGGGTTGGGGGGTGAGGTTAATCCTCTTTTTTTTGTGTTTTCCGCAAATCTTGGTTGCTCAAATTACTTTGCAACTCTATTTTCAGCCTTCCCAAAATTTTTCTTATCAAACACAATTTCCTGATTCATTAAGTTGTGAAAGATACTTACAAAATTTTCTGCAAAATCTACAAAGAAAAGGATATTGGTACGCTCAAATTTCACAGAAAACTTATCAAAACAAATCGCTAACGGCTTATATTCAAATAGGAGAGCCTATCGTGTGGCAGAAACTTCATCATGGCAATGTAGAAAATGATTTTTTAGAAAAAATTCGCCTTTCCAACCTGCAAAATCAAAACTTTGATTATGCAGAGGTTCAGAAAATTATGCAAAAAATTCTCACTAATGCCGAAAATAAAGGTTATCCTTTTGCTCAGGTTCGTTTGGATAGCCTGCAAATCATTGGAAACAAAATTTCAGCAACTTTGCAAATGCAAAAGGGCTTTTTTGTAACTTGGGATACTTTGCACCTGAAAGGTAATTTGAAAATCAAACGTAAATTTTTGGAAAAATATCTGCAAATTCAAAAAAATGAGCCTTACAATCATCAGAAATTGCAAAAAGCTGAAAGATTACTTAAAAATTTGGGTTTTGTACTTATTTACAAGCCTACGGAAGTAGTATTTGAAAATCAGCAGGCAAGAGCAGTATTTTACCTCAATCAAGGGCAGAGCAATGCTATTGATGGTATTTTGGGGTTTATGCCCAACGAACTTGCTCCTCAACAGCTCTTACTTACAGGACAAGCCCAAATACGTCTGCGAAATCTTTTTAATTCCGCCAAAAGCCTTGAATTAGAATTTCAACAGACCAAGCCTCGTCATCAAATTCTTAACGTTTTTTACAAGCATCCTGTTCTCTTTGGCTCACGTTTGCAAGGAGAGTTTGATTTCAAACTCTTGCGTGAAGATACGAACTTTATCAATATTTATCGGAACATACGTTTAGCTTATTCTTTGAATGAAAAGTCTTTCGTAAAATTTTTTGGTGGTTGGCAGACTTCTCAAACAGGTTTTACTCCTAAACCTAATGGGGTTTTACCGCCTACCCAAGAAACTCGCTATAATTTTTATGGCTTGGGTTACGAATGGAATAGCACCGACAACTTGTTTTTACCCAAAAATGGCTTACAACTAATCATTCAATCACAAACAGGCAACAAAAAAATCATCCCTATTCCTTTCTTGCCTGATACACTTTACGAGGGCATTCAATTCAATTCTTTACAAACTGCTGTGGAAATGCAAATTCACTACTACAAAATGTTCAGTCGTAGAAGTGGCATTTATGGACGTTTGGCAGGTGCTAAACTTTTCAATCCGAATTTGGTGCAAAATGAATTATATCGTTTGGGAGGCTTGTTGAACTTGCGAGGGTTCAACCAAAATTTTTTCTTTGCTTCAAGCTATTTGCTTGGTACTGCTGAATATCGCTTTTTCTGGGAAGAAGAAGCCTACTTCTTTTTTTTCTACGACCAAGCCTTTCTGCAAACCCAAATTTTACGCACACGCAACCAAGAAATCCCCTTTGGTATAGGTGCAGGTATTAGCTTTCGCACCAAAGGAGGTATTTTTAATTTAACTTATGCTTTGGGCAAGTCGCAAACTCAAAATTTAAGTGTAGCTAAGTCTAAGGTTCATTTTGGTTTTACGAGTAGGTTTTAGAAGCAGAAGTTTTAGGATTTATTTTTTTATCCGTTCTACGTACAAAAATGGCTGCAAGATTATACCCTGAATGCTATCCTTTCTTGACCTGTAAAAAGGCATTGTAATAAACCTTTGATTAGAAACTTTTTCAATCCTGATGCTTTCAGATTATTTGCAATGTTGATAAAACTTTTTTTAGAAAATTTTGTATTATCAAAAAAAGTCAAGCATATACGATAAGGGAACACTCTGACACAAAGCTCACAAAGCTGTTTTATTCTTGGGACGTTGTTTTATGAGATTTGTGTTTACCTTTTGTAAATTTGTAAATATGACGTCTTACATTTTTCAATGTAACAACTTTGAAAATACTTTACAATGCTCCTTGTAATTCTTATGTCTTGTGTCTTGCATCTAATGTCTAAAATATGAAACATATTCTCATTACAGGAGGAACGGGATTGATAGGGCAAAGACTTACTCAGCTTCTTTTAGAAAAAGGCTACACAGTAGCCTATTTAAGCAGAAAAAAAAGGTCTATTCCTTCGGTGAAGGTATTTGAGTGGGATATTTACAAAAAAATTCTTGAGTCAGAAGCTATCACTGAGGCACAGGCAATTATACACTTGGCAGGGGCAGGGGTTGCTGATAAACCTTGGACAGAAGGTTATAAGAAAGAAATTTTGGAAAGCAGAGTGCTTTCTACGCAGTTGCTTTACGAAAGTTTGCAGAAAAATACTCATTCTGTAAAGTCTTTTATTTCTGCTTCAGCAATTGGCATTTACGGCTTTGACACAGGCGAACAATGGCTTGAAGAAAACAGCCCTCACGGAAAAGATTTTTTGGCTGATGTTACAGAAAAATGGGAAGTAGAAGTTCAGAAAATAGCTAACTTGGGTATTAGAACGGTAATTTTACGTATAGGAATTGTGTTTGCCCGAGAAAGAGGGGCTTTTCCGAAACTTTTACAACCTATTCGTTGGGGCTTGGGAGCGGCTTTAGGAAGTGGAAAGCAGTTCTTATCTTGGATACACCTTGACGACCTTGCCCGAATGTTTATCTTTGCCTTAGAAAATGAAAGTTTGCAAGGTATTTTCAATGCCACAGCCAACGAGCCTTGTACCAATGCTGAATTAACACAAAAAATCGCTCAAATTTTACATAAGCCTTTATTTTTACCAAATGTGCCTGCTTTTGCGTTAAAATTAGTAATGGGCGAAATGGCTCAAATGGTACTTGGAGGAAATCGGGTGAGTAATCAAAAAATTGTGCAGGCAGGTTTTACTTATCAATTTCCTACCTTGCAAGAAGCTCTGAAAAATCTACTGCAATAGACTATTTTATAATCAGCTACTTTTATTTCATTCAAAAGAATTTGCTTTCCAAACCCCTCTTTTTAGCTTTTCGGCTTATTGCTGAGCGAATCGAAGTACCAAAAGAAGGGTTTTAATTGCTCTCTTCAAATCATTTTTTGCTTAAAAGTTATAGTAGCAAGCATAAATTAACCTCAATATTTGAATCAAAACAAACTCTTATTCAGGTCAAATTCTTCTAAGTAGTCGGCTACACGTCTAACAAACATACCTCCTAATGCTCCATCTACTACGCGGTGGTCGTAAGAGTGAGAAAGGAACATCTTATGCCTTACGCCAATTGTATCACCGAAAGGAGTTTCAATCACGGCAGGCACTTTGCGAATAGCTCCCAAAGCTAAAATACCTACCTGCGGCTGCATAATAATAGGCGTACCTAATACATTACCAAAAGAGCCTACATTAGAAACCGTGTAAGTTCCTCCTACAAGTTCATCGGGTTTGAGTTTATTGTCTCTGGCTCTACGTGCCAAGTCATTGATTTTTTTGGTTAATCCTACCAAATTAAGTTGGTCGGCATTGTGAATGACAGGTACTATCAGATTACCGTTGGGCAAAGCCACTGCCATGCCTATGTTGATTTGCTTACGCTTGATAATCTTATCACCATCAACTGAAACGTTCATCATCGGGTAATCTTTCAAAGCCTTCACAATAGCTTCCACGAACATAGGCATAAACGTAAGCGTTTCGCCTTCTCGTTGTAGCATTTCATCTTTTACCTTTCTACGCCAATATACCAAATTGGTTACGTCTGCTTCTACAAAAGAAGTAACATGCGGAGCTATATGCTTGGACTCTACCATTCTTTGGGCAATGATTTTTCGCATTCTGTCCATTTCTATGATTTCATCGCCCTCGTAAATAGGTATAGGAGTAGAGGTTTTTTTCGTTTCAAGAGGCTTCACTACCTCTTGCTGAACAGGCTCACTAACTTTCACTTTTACCGCAGGTTTAGTTTCTACTGCTGTTTCTTTTGGAGGCTCAATTTGAGTTTCAATGACTTGCGGTTGTTGAGAAGCAATTTTTTGGGCTTTTTTAGCCTTCACATAAGCCAAAATATCGTTTTTAGTAACTCTACCTTCTTGCCCTGTACCTGTAATAGTTTCTAATTCTGCCATAGAAATCCCTTCTTCACGAGCAATGCTCAATACCAGAGGCGAATAGAAACGTTCCCCCGTGCTAACAGGTTGAGCTTGTATTTTTTCAGAAATTTCCGCAATCTGATTGGCAATCATTTCCATTTCAGGAGTAGGTGTAGGTTCGGTACTACCGCCACTTGTATCAATAATAGCAATAGGCTTGCCTACTTGTACCACTTCTCCTTCTTTCACCAAAATTTCTTTCAATATCCCTGCATGCGTAGAGGGAATTTCCGTATCAACTTTATCAGTAGCTACTTCCAAAATAGACTCATCTTGCTCTACTCTATCACCAACTTTTTTGAGCCAATTCAAAATAGTTCCTTCCATTACACTTTCGCCCATCTTAGGCATTAAAAGTTCTACAAGAGCCATAATTTTAAAATTTTGATTTTTGCTATTTGCACGGCAATTTACAAATTAAAAGCAATTCAACAAATAAATGCGTAACTATTTAAGTGCCTTTCAAAGAAAAAAATTATTTGCAGAATTAGGAAAAAATTGAATTTTTGAGTATAATGGCAACTTAAAATTAAACAAGCTCACTTTACATTGAATAGAATAATCAAAAAGCACAATTCAAGTCTAATCGTTTTTTTCAGTTACTTTATAAGCTCAGGTTAAGCTATGAAAAAAAGTTTGCTATTTATTGTTTTGTTGGTATTCAATAATATTTTTGCCCAAAAAGCCGATAGCGTTGAAAGGTTAAAACTCTTTCTGAACTGCAATGCAGATTGCTTTCAACAATACGTATTCACTGAGCTTTCTTTTTTCAATTTTGTACGCGATAGGTTTCAGGCGGATATTCAAATTCTGATTATTTCGCAGGAAAATGGGGCAGGAGGCAGTAGTTATACGCTTACTTTCATAGGGCAAAATCAGTTCAAAAATCAAAATGATACGCTCAAATTTTCTACCAAGCAAGCCGATACCGAAGATATGATGCGTAATCAGCTGGTTAGGACGCTCAAACTTGGCTTGGTGCAATACCTAAAACATACCGAATGGGCAAACCAAATCAGTGTAGATATACCCAAACGTGCTACCGAAAAGGCTCTTATTCAGAAAGACAAGTGGGATTATTGGGTTTTTACTTTGGGTGGCTGGGGCAATCTGAATGCAGAAAGTAATATTCTTAGGTATAGTGTAGGGAGTTATTTGGTTATCAATCGCATTAAGCCAGAATTGAAAATTGAAAGTTCTTTTGACTATTCCTATAATTTCAGCAAATTCATCTTTGAAACTACTGATGATGAAGGAAATGTAATTTCTGAAACTATCAAAGCTAAAAATGATTTGCATAGTACGCAAATTCTTGCTGTAAAAAGTCTTTCGGAACATTGGGCAATGGGAGGATATATGCAAAATAATTCATCTGTGGCAAGTAATATTCGCTTCGGCACTACTATTGCCCCTGCTATTGAGTACAACATCTTCCCTAATTCCGTAAATACACAAAAACAATTCCGTTTGATAGCTCAAACAGGATATCGTATGTGGCAGTTGCGAGCAATGAACGAAAGAGATAGACTTTTGGAATTTGAGCCTTATTACCGTTTTGATGCTATCATTAGTTTAGTGCAACCTTGGGGCAGTGTAGGAGGACAAATCGGTGGGCATCATTTTTTTAGAGAAAAGGATACCTATCGCATAAGTGGCAGAATAAATATCAACTGGCGTGCATTTGAAGGCTTTAACTTCAATATCAGTGTGGGGGCTTCTTATGTACAAGACCAAATTTTCTTTTTACCCAAAGATATCAACCGCAATAATGTACTTCTTGGAGCAGGAATTTTAGGTACAAATTTCACTATTTGGGGTTGGGGAGAAATTAGCTATACTTTTGGCTCAATCAACAATTCAGTGGTAAATCCTCGTTTTAGAGGAATTTACTTTTAGATACTCAAAATTTTCACCAAGTCCATCATTTCTTGGCTGATAGGCTTGACTTTCTGAAACGTCTCTTCAAAAGGCGTATAAACAATTTGGTCGTTGATTATACCTGCCATTACATTTTTATAGCCTGCTATCAAACCTTCTACGGCGGCATAGCCCAAACGACTGGCAAGAATTCTATCGCGTGCTGTGGGCGAGCCTCCCCGCTGAATATGTCCTAACGTTGTTACACGAATGTCAAATTGTTGTGGCAACATTTGCTTGATTTTTTCTGCTACTTCGTTCGCTCCGCCTTCTTCATCGCCTTCGGCTACAACCACAATAGACGAAGTCTTTGACCTATTCCACCCTGCTTGCAAAATTTGAGCAACCTCTGCTACACTCATAAGTGTTTCAGGCACCATAACAATCTCTGCTCCTCCCGCAATGCCACAAGCTATAGCGATGTAACCTGAATCTCTGCCCATTACTTCAATGAAAAATAGTCGGTCATGTGAATGAGCAGTGTCACGAATTTTATCAATAGCCTCCAAAGCTGTATTGATTGCTGTATCATAGCCTATGGTGTAATCAGTGCCGTAAAGGTCGTTATCAATCGTTCCAGGACACCCCACCGTTGGTATGCCATATTCCTTGTAAAATTCTACTGCTCCCCGAAAAGTACCATCGCCGCCAATAGCTACTAAACCCTCAATCCCAAATTTCTGCAAATTTTCATAAGCCTTTTTTCTACCTTCGGCAGTAAGAAACTCTTTACTTCTTGCAGATTTAAGAATAGTTCCGCCTTTTTGAATGATGTTGCTCACGGAATTAGACTTCATCTGCAAAATATCCCCTTGAATCATTCCGTTGTAGCCTCGCATAATACCAAAAACCTCTAAACCCTTGTAGATAGCTGTCCTGACCACTGCTCTTACGCAGGCATTCATGCCTGGGGCATCGCCCCCCGAAGTAAAAACTGCTATTTTCTGCATATTCAATTTTCTTGATGTTCTACGCTGATAGGTCTTTTTTCGGTAAAATATCTTCTTACAAACTTTTCAATCGTAAGCCCTTGTCCTATGATAGAAAACATCACTAACGCATAAGTTACAAACACAATAAACTGATAGTTAGGAATACCCGCCAAAGAAAGAGCCATAGCAATAGAAATACCCCCTCGTAAGCCCCCCCAAGTAAGTATAAAATCGGTGCGAGTGTCGGTATTGAGCTTGCGGCGGAAAAAAGGTTTGGGTAAAGTAATTGCCATATAACGCCCCAAAAGCATCACAGGAATTATCATCACACTGGCATACAAATAATGCCAATCAAACTGAATGATAATGATTTCAAAGCCCATTACCAAGAAAAGTACAGCATTGAGAAATACATCAATCATTTCCAAAAATTTATGCACATAATCGCGAGTAGTTTGCGACATAGCCGCTTTCTTGACAATGCTTCCTGTAAAAAGTCCTGCCACTACCATTGCCAAAGGTCCCGAAACGTGCAACTTACGAGCCAGCAAATACCCTCCCATAACTACTGCCAGCGTTATCATCACTTCGGTTTGGTAGTGGTCAATGCGGCGTAGGAGTTCATAAGTTAGCCAACCTAAAAGAAAGCCTAATCCCAAACCTCCCAGAACCTCTCTAATTACGAGCCAAGCTACATCTGTTGCCTCAATTTTTTCAATGCCTACGTGAATGATATTGAGTAAAAGTACAAAAATAACTACCCCAACCCCATCATTGAATAGCGACTCACCTACAATGGTAACCTCAATTTTCTTGGGAACATTAGCTCTTGATAAAATGCCAAGCACTGCAATAGGGTCTGTGGGTGAAATTAAAGCCCCAAAAATCAGACAATACATATAGTCTATCCCCAAGCCCATCATCTGTGTAAAAATCAGATATGACAACGAGCCAATGAGCAAAGAAGAAATGACGATACCCACAGTCGCCAGCATCAAAATTTGGAAGCGGTTTTCTTTAAGCGAGGAAAAATCAGTATGAGAAGCCCCCGCAAAAAGCAAAAAACTCAACATAAAATCAAACAGCACCTTGCTGAAATCAATATCATCAACAATATTCTTTACATAATCATACACTTTTTGTTCAAAATGCCCTACCACAATTACCACAAAAGAAACAAAAATAGAAACAATCATCAATCCAATCGTTTCAGGTAATTTCAGGTAACGAATATTGATAAAGGCAAAGGAAGCCATAAGT
>JANWZC010000081.1 GCA_025054975.1 Raineya sp. | reverse complement strand
CACGTAAAAATCAAAAAAGGAGGTTTCATACATCATTATGTTTATGAACATAGTCCTTTTGATTTGGTAGGTTGGGACGGCTTTTTGTACCCTTATACCTTTTCCATTTACGATTTTGAGCCTATTACAGGACGTATTCATATGCCACCGCCTGTTCATCAAACTTTTCAGTGTTCAGGGGCAGTAGTTTGCTCTTTTGTACCACGTTTGTTTGATTATCACCCTTTGGCTATTCCTGCACCTTACAATCATTCTAACATAGACTCTGACGAGGTGCTTTTCTATGCTGAAGGTGAATTTATGAGCCGTAAAGGAATAGATAGAGGTTCGTTCACTTTGCATCCTGGAGGGCTACCTCACGGACCGCACCCTGGCACCGTAGAAAAAAGCATTGGAGCAAAAGAAACTCACGAATACGCTGTAATGATTGATACTTTCCGACCGCTCTACCTCACCGAAGAGGCTCTCGCCTTTGTAGATGAAAAATACCCCATGAGCTGGACGGAGTAAAATCTTTTAAGCAAAATTTGCACTTATTTTCTTTTTCGCTGAAATTTTGCCAAATTCGCAGGCAAAATTTCAGCTATGCAAATTGTTTTGAAAAACCTTATTCCTGCTCCACTTGCCGAAGTCTTGAACCCAAATTCAGAGGTGTGGAATAAAACCTTACAACTTGAAAAAGGCAAAAATTACTTGATTTATTCTCCTTCGGGTAAAGGAAAATCAACTTTTTTGCATATCATCTACGGATTACGCAAAGATTTTCAAGGCAATTTGCAAATAGCTCAACAAGATAGCCAACACCTTTCCCTAGAAAATTGGGCAAATATTCGGCAAAATCATTTTTCTATTGTATTTCAAGATTTACGACTTTTTTTACACCTAACAGCTTGGGAAAATTTACTTATCAAAGCCGCTCTCTACACCCACACGCAAGAAAAAGAACTGCAAAAACAAGCCGAATTTCTGGGAGTAGCTCACGTTTTACATAAAAAAGTCCATACGCTTTCTTATGGTGAAAGACAAAGAATTGCTATCATACGGGCTTTGATACAACCTTTTGAATGGCTCTTGCTGGATGAACCTTTTAGCCATTTGGATAGCAATAATATCCAAAAAGCCTGTGAGCTAATTAACCAAAAGGTACAGGAGCAAAAAGCCTCTATTCTAATGACCTCACTGGGAATAGAGCAAACTTATTTTCTGAATTTTGATGAAAAAAAATTGTTAGGATAAACCTCCGAAGGCTGATATTTGAAGTTTTTCATTGATAATTGAGCATGCAGGAATTAAACAGCATTCAAGCAATTGTTAAACACTTTGCAAATATACCGCTTTCGCAACTTCCCTTTGCTTTGCAAAAATATCCTGCTGAGTTACGAAAAAAAGTCATTGAGCAAATTGAGGGCAGAAAGAAAATTCAAAACAAATTACCTACTTGGCTTACTTATGAAAATATTTTGTTACCACCTGCTCTGCATTTAGAGCAATGTTCCTCTGAAAAAACAGCTTTTTTCAAGGCAAGTTTGTTTCAAGGCAAAACTCTTGCCGACCTCACAGGAGGCTTGGGAGTAGATACTTGGGCTTTTGCTCAAAAATTTGAGAAAGTTTGGTATGTTGAAAAAAATCCTGATTTATTTCAAATAGCACTCCATAATTTTGCAGTTTTAGGTCTTACTAATGTTTCTGCTCGCAATGACACCGCTGAAAATTTCCTTTCACAATTTCACCAAAAAGTAGATTACATTTATTTAGACCCCGCCCGCCGAAATTTACAAGGCAAATCCCTTGCACAAATCACCGAAAACGAGCCTAATGTTTTAGAACTTTTGCCCCTACTTTTTGAAAAAACCAACCAAATCTTGCTTAAAACCTCACCAATGTTTGAAATCAAAGAAGCTCTTAAAATCCTGCCTTACATTCAAAACGTATATGTGGTGAGTTTGCATAATGAATGCAAAGAAGTACTTTATCTTTTGCAAAAAGATTTGCATGCAGATTGGCAAAATATTCCTATTACGACCTTTCACTTGCTTGAAAGCAATACAGAAAAATTTACTGCAACTTTTGCAGAAGAAAGTAGAGCAGAAGTAAATTTTGCCTCAAAAATTCAAACTTACCTGTACGAACCTAATCCTTCAGTGCTGAAAGCAGGTTTTTTTAGAAGCGTTGCAGAAAAGTTTGATTTACCAAAACTCCACACACATACGCACCTATACACGCACAACCTTTATTTGAGTGATTTTGTAGGCAGAATTTTCAAGGTGAAAAGCGTTTTAGAAAATCCAAAAAAGGAAATACCTCAGATAGGCTCACAATTCAATATTTTGGTAAGAAACTATCCGCTTTCGGTGGCTGAAATTTGCCAAAAATACAAATTAAAAGAAGGAGGCAAGGACTTTTTAATTGCTACAACCCTTCAACCCAATCAAAAATTACTGATTTGGGCAGAAAGAGTGAAATGATGAAAATTCAGGAAATGCGTTGGCGAAATACTTCATACAGCACAATACCCGCTGAAACAGCTACATTAAGCGAATCTATTCTACCTGCCATAGGGATTTTGGCAAATTTATCGCATTGTTTCAGGATTTCATTGGAAATACCTGTATCTTCTGCTCCCAGTACAAGAGCCGTAGGCAAATGAAAATCCATTTGAAAGATGTTTTCAGTAGCTTTTTCGGTGCAAGCAATTACTTGCAAACCAGCCTGTTGCAGATACCTAACAGCTTGCAACAGACTTTTTACTCTTGCCACAGGAATATGATGTAATGCTCCTGCCGAAGTTTTGATAGCATCACTATTGATTTGAGCCGAATTTTTTTCAGGAACTATCAGACAATGCACTCCTAAAACTTCGGCACTCCGAGCAATTGCCCCCAAATTGCGAACATCTGTGATGCCGTCCAAAAGCAGAAAAAGGGGTGTTTGAGCTTTTTCAAAGGTATGTTGTAAAACATCTTCAAATTTTGCATAGGTAATTTGTGCTAAAAAGGCAATCGCCCCCTGATGATTTTTAGAGGTTATCTTGTTGAGTTTGAAAATAGGTACTCTCTGCACAACAATGTGATGAGCTTTGGCAAGTCCGAGCAGTTCGCTCATCAACGCCGATTTGCCTACATCTTGCTGGATAAGTAATTTATCAATTTCTTTTCCCGCCTTGATAGCCTCTATGATTGCCCGAATACCAAAAATAAAATCTTTGGCAGGGGGGGTACTTGCCTGTTGCATTATGAAATTTGGTTAAAATCGCCTACACTTACGTTTAGTGCTTGTCCTGACCACTTCACAGAATTGCCAATCATAGAATTGTGCAAAACTAAATTCTCCAAGTGACTATTCTCTTGAATAATAGAATTTTGTATTACGGAGCTTTGAATGATAGTACCTTTCCCCACCGAAACGTAAGGACCTACTACACTATTGCTGATTTGTACGTCTTCTCCAATAAAGCAAGGCTCAATAATAAAACTATCGTGAATTTGAGCAGAATTGGCTCGCAGGGGTTCATTTCTTTCTTGTAAGAAACACAAATATCGTTGATTTGTATAAACCGTTACATCTTTATTGCCACAATCTAACCATTCGGTTACTTGCCCTGTGCTGAACTTTGTACCTTCATTTTTCATATTTTCAAGGGCATTGGTAAGCTGAAACTCTCCCTTATCTTTGATGTTGTTATCAATTAAATACTGCAAATGTTTTTTAAGATACGCTCCATCTTTGAAGTAGTAAATCCCAATGATTGCCAAATCGGAAACAAAAGTTTGTGGTTTTTCTACAAACTCAATAATTTCACCTTTATCGTTGAGCTTCACAACTCCAAACTGACGTGGATCTTGAATTTTTTGTACCCAAATGATGCCGTCTTTTGTAGTATCCAACTGAAAATCAGCCTTAAAAAGTGTATCGGCAAAGGCTATCACTACATTACCTTCTAAACTTTCGCCGGCACACAAAATAGCATGAGCTGTACCCAAAGGTTCATCTTGGTAGCAAATTTTTCCCTTTGAACCTAAATTTTCGGCTACCTGCAAAAGACTTTTCTCTACTTTTTCACCAAAACTGGGATGAATGATAAAAGCAATTTCTTCTACTTTTTTGCCAACTATACGTACAATATCTTCTACAAGTCGCATTACAATTGGCTTGCCCGCTATGGGTAACAAAGGTTTAGGAGTGCTAAGCGTATGAGGACGCATACGTTTGCCCAAACCTGCCATTGGGATAATAATTTTCATAAGTTTGGAATTATTTTTAGGGCTTGCAATTTCTAAAAAATTAGCGAATTGCGAAAAGAAAAATCAAATTTGTTTTTGGTATGTGAAGAAAATTTACTAATATTGCAGTCCAAAAAATAAAGGAGGTGTCAAATAGTGATTGTAATTCAAGTAAAAGAAAACGAAAGCATAGATAAAGCCCTAAAACGCTTTAAAAAGAAATTTGAAAAAACAGGAATTTTACGTGAGCTGCGAAATCGTGCTTTCTTTGAAAAGAAATCGGTAGCTCGCCGTAGAACTATATTACGTGCTGCTTATCGTGAAAGATTAAAACGCAACGAAGAATAAAACTTAGGTTTGCCTTTACAGAGGGGGGCTTGTGAGTATGCTATAGCAGTATTGCAATAGAAATTATCCATCCCCTGACAAAATTTTTTGTACTCAAAGAAATTTAATTTTGTACCACTCTTTTGGCGTTTCAGCTTCGCTCAACGACCAAAAGAGTGGTTTTGATATACCCTCCTCAAAACTACTTTACTAAAATAGTTCAAAAATGTGTTTGAATTCGTTTTTATCAAGTTTTTAGAATTCAATGTTCCAATTCATTTTTTGCTCAAAATAAATTTTCCAACAGCGTATCTTCTACTAAATTAGGCAGCGTAACTTTCAATAGAGGTTCTTGTTGCATAGCTCGCTGAATTGCAAACATAGCTTCTTTGTTTCTTGCCCAACTGCGGCGAGCAATGCCATTATTTACGTCCCAGTGAAGCATCATTTTCAACCTTCTTTCGCTATCTTTGGAGCCATCAAGCACTAGTCCAAAACCTCCATTGATAACTTCACCCCAACCTACCCCACCACCATTGTGCAAACTCACCCACGTAGCCCCACGAAAAGCATCACCTACAAAATTATGTACTGCCATATCTGCCGTAAAACTTGAACCATCATAGATGTTTGAGGTTTCACGAAAAGGAGAATCTGTACCAGAAACGTCATGGTGGTCTCTACCCAGTACAATCGGAGCCGAAATTTCTCCTTTGGCAATAGCTTCATTGAAGGCTTGTGCAATGTTTATTCTACCCTCGGCATCGGCATACAAGATGCGTGCTTGCGAACCTACTACCAAATTGTTTTTCATAGCATCTTTAATCCAAAGAATATTATCGGCAATCTGCTGACGAATTTCAGCAGGAGCGTTTTGGTATTGTTTTTCAAGCACTTGCAAGGCAATTTCATCAGTTTTTTGCAAGTCAGAAGGGTTTTGGCTCATGCACACCCAACGGAAAGGACCAAAACCATAATCAAAACACATTGGTCCCATAATATCTTGCACGTAAGAGGGATATTTGAAACGTTTGCCGTCGGAAGCCCAAATATCTGCTCCTGCTCGCGAGGCTTCTAACAAAAACGCATTGCCATAATCAAAAAAGTAAGTTCCTTTGGCAGTATGAGCATTGATAAGAGCTACTTGCTTACGCAAAGATTCATATACTTTTTCCTTGAAAAGTTCAGGATTTTCAGCCATCATTTGATTAGCTTGCTCAAAAGAAAGTCCCACAGGGTAGTACCCCCCTGCAAAGGGATTATGCAAAGAAGTTTGGTCTGAACCTAAATCTACGAAGATATTTTCCTGTAAAAATTTTTCCCATACATCAACTACATTCCCCAAATAAGCAAAAGAAGTATTATTTTTTTCTTGTTGAGCCTTGCGAACTTTACGAATAAGTTCGTTCAAGTCGGTAACTACTTCATCAACCCATCCTTGTGAATGACGTTTTTCTACCGCCTTCCGATTAACTTCCGCCGTAACTGAAACACATCCTGCAATTTTAGCGGCTTTGGGCTGAGCTCCACTCATACCTCCTAAACCCGCTGAAACAAAGAGTTTTCCTGCAAGTCCTTCGCCTGTTTTGTCAATCATTCTACCTGCGTTCAGAATAGTAATAGTAGTACCATGCACAATACCTTGCGAACCAATATACATATACGAACCTGCTGTCATTTGTCCATATTGCGTTACACCCAAAGCATTAAAACGTTCCCAATCATCGGGTTTTGAATAGTTGGGAATCATCATTCCATTCGTAACTACTACACGAGGGGCATCAGGATGCGAAGGGAATAGTCCTAAAGGGTGTCCTGAATACATAACAAGGGTTTGGTGGTCGGTCATAGTTGCCAAATACTGCATAGTAAGCAAGTATTGAGCCCAATTCTGAAAAACTGCTCCATTTCCACCGTAGGTGATAAGCTCGTGAGGATGTTGAGCAACAGCAGGGTCTAAGTTGTTTTGTATCATTGCCATAATTGCCGCCGCCTGCAAACTTTTGTGCGGATACTCGTATATAGGACGAGCATACATCTGATACGTGGGGCGAAACCGATACATATAAATCCTGCCATATTTTTCTAATTCTTCGGCAAATTCCTTTGCCAAAACAGCGTGATGTTTTTTAGGAAAGTACCGCAAAGCATTGCGAATAGCAAGTTTTTTCTCGTCTTTGCTTAAAATATCTTTGCGTTTGGGGGCGTGGTTAATGCTTTCATCATACGCAGGCATAGGAGGCAATTCATCAGGAATACCTTGTAAAATGGCTTCTTGGAAACTTTTTTCAGCACTAAGCATAAATATTAGATTTTTTGTTCTTTCAAAGGGTTGTCTAATTTCGTTTTTTTGGAACAATTTGCAAAATTTTCTATAAAAAACTTGCAAAACGTTTGTACTCAATAGGACTTACACACTCTAAAATTACGTAAAATTATGTTTGTACTCAAGAGGTTTTGATTTTTTAGAAATTGGAAATGGCTAAAAATCAAAATTTTATATTTGGAAAATTTACAAAATCATTTCTTGTTTAGGATAGTATCGCTTCGTGTGAAAATGTCTGCATACTTTGAGATAATTTTGTATAGCCTCTTTGAACTGACACGCAGTAAGTGATATAATTGCTGTACAGCTCTATATTGCACAATGTAGAGCTTTTTCTTTCACAACTCTTGCGTATAGTTTTCTGCAATATAAAAAATATTACGTGATTTTAAGGTACGCAACTCCTAACAAAAATAAAAGTTTGCAAGAAAGGTTAAAAGATACGAGAATCAAAGCAATTTTTCTACCTGCTTACTTGCCTAATCTGAACTTAATAGGGCGTTTATGGAAGTTTATGCGAAAGAAGGTCAAGGATAGTTGTTTTACCGAAAAGTTTGAGAACTTTAAGGAAAAGGTCTTTGAGTTTTTTGAACGTATTGCCCAATATCAGCAGGAATTAAAGACACTAATTTCTTGGAATTTTCATGTCCTTAAATCCAAAACCTCTTTCCATTGAGTATAACTTGCTCGTTCAAGCAATTGAGTAAATTCATCAAATAAATAACGCGAGTCATGAGTACCCGGAGAGGCTTCGGGATGATATTGCACCGAGAAAGCAGGTTTATCGGTACGACGTAGCCCTTCTACGCTATTATCATTGAGATTGATGTGTGTAATTTGGATATGTGGATTTTGTTCTATTTCCTCTCTATTCACACCAAAACCATGATTTTGAGACGTAATTTCGCTTTTACCTGTAAGTAGGTTTTTGACAGGGTGATTTAGTCCTCGGTGTCCGTGATGCATTTTGTGTGTACCCACACCACTGGCAAGAGCTAAAATCTGATGCCCCAAGCAAATACCAAATAAAGGTGCATTATTTTCTAAAATTTGTCGAACGGTTTCAACTGCATAAGGCATAGCGGCAGGGTCACCAGGTCCGTTGGAGATAAAAAAGCCATCAGGATTGAACTTTTGCATTTCTGAAAAAGATGTTTGAGCAGGAAATACTTGTAAATACATATTTCTTTCAGCCAAACAACGCAATATACTGCGTTTTACGCCTAAATCAAGTACAGCAACTTTGTATTTTGCCTGCGGATTGCCCCAAAAATAACTGCGTTTGGTACTCACTTGGGAAGATAGCTCTAAACCCTTCATAGGAGGTGTTTCTTGCAAACGAGCTTTCAAAAAATCTATATCTAAATTTTCTGATGAAATTACACCATTCATTGCTCCTTGGGTGCGTATATGTTGCACCAAACGGCGAGTATCTACCCCTGCAATTGCCACAATGTTATTAGTTTCTAAGTAGTTTTGTAAAGAACTAACAGCACTATGGCGTGAATAAATTTGCGAAAAAGCATTACAAACCATTCCACGAATGGTAGGTTTTTCAGACTCTTGTTCTTGAGGGTGTATGCCATATATGCCTACATGAGGGGTGGTATTTACTACAATTTGTCCAAAATACGAAGGGTCTGTATAAATTTCTTGATAGCCCGTCATGCCTGTATTGAAGCAAATTTCGCCTGAAGTAGTGCCTATTTTACCAATTCCAAAGCCTTCAAAAAGAGTATTATCTTCTAAAAGCAAACGAGCAGGGGGAAGAAAATTGTATTTCATGAGCTACAAGGCTTAAAAATTCCCGCAAATTTAGAATAAATTTGATTTGTAGCAAAAAAAGATTATTTTTGATAATCATTTGATTTGAGTAACCTGTGCTATGATTGAAATTTCCAAGAAAAAGCCATTCTTTCCTATTTCCAGAGAGTTAGAAGCCTACCTTCAAAGTTATCAGCGGATTTGTGTGCTTCCTGTGAGCTATGAAGATTTGCTTCGTTATACGGATGCTTTTCCTGTTTTAGACAAAAAAGGTAAAGATACCCTCTGGAATTCAGTAATCTACAGCCAAGATATGACACAAGAGCTAGATAAAGCCCTTACTACTGTATATGCTTTGCTGAAAACTGATGGTGATATTTCGGTTATGGAACATTTACACGTAGATAGAATTGATTATTGTGTTTTTGGCAATTCTCACCCTTTTCGTATTAAAATCATCAACAATTACAACGACAATTATGACTATTTTTATGTTAAGAAGGCTGATGCTTCACGGATTTACGGCTTGGAATTAGAACATTTGCTTTCTCCGAATCGTATTAGTTTTTTGGTGCATAAAAACACACTCATTGAAGAGCATATCGCGGGCATACCTGGAGATACTTTTATTCAAAACTATCTGCAACGTCCCGAAATAAATACAGTACGCATTGCTAAAGAGTTTGTAAAGTTTAATGAACGTTGCTTTATTCGCTTATTGGGCGATATGCGAGCCTACAATTATGTAGTAGATATTACCCCTGATTTTGATAATGAACAGTACCGAGTGCGTGCTATTGATTTTGACCAACAATCTTACGAGGGCAAGCACCGAATGTATTTGCCTCAATTTTTCAAAGAAAATAATCCGATTGTGGAACTTTGCTTAAAGCACGTCAATAGAGAAACCGCTAGGCAATATCAACAAGAAGAACGTACTTTGATTAGTAGAAGATTGATTTCAGCACGGTATCGCGTAAAAGATTTAATTGATGTAATGCGAAAAGATACCATCTCAACACCGGAAAAAACTTATCAACTCAAACACGAACTCGCTGAATATCACAAAAATAATGAATTCTTGAAATGTAAAACAATGGGCGATATTGTCCGAATACAGCTAAAAGTAGCTCTTTTGAAATAAAAGAAACTAATTTCACCAATTCACCTACGAATGTTGGAGTTGGATAAGATTCAACAATAATAGAACTTACGCACTCTATACTCAATGGAAAGAAGTTTTGGATTTAGAGACATGGAAAATTCCAAGAAATTAGTGTCTCCAATTCCTGCTGATATGGGACGATAGGTTCAAAAAACTCAAAGACCTTTTTCTTAAAGTTCTCAAACTTTCGATACAAACAGCTATCTATGACCTTTTTTCGCATAAAATTCCATAAATGCTCCATCAAGTTCAGATTAGTGAGTAAGCAGGTAGAAAAAATGTGTTTGATTTTCGCACCTTTTAGATAATGTTTTGCAATTATAGATAATTGATAATAAACGATATGAATGCAATTGCAACATTAATTCTGCCGACTTCACCATTTTTCCTACTTCTTTAAATAATCTTTTGCGAAAATTTAAGAAGCCAAAGTTCTTTCTACTTGCCACTTGTCTTTTCAAGATAAATCCTTTTTGCCCCCCGGTTTTGGTACAATTTCTACCTCCCAACTATACACTTGCTCAACTGTGTAATGAAAGTACCTTCGTAGCCATTATTAGCGGCTATCTTTTGCACTCTTGACGCTTTGTCTGCTAATTATTCAAGCACTGCATACCCACTTGACTATCAGAGATATTTACCGACACTACCTTGATGGCAAAAGGTAGCCCCAACTTATCTGCTAAAAATATCCCTTTTCGTCTCTTAATTTTTTTATTACCCTCCACCTCTACTTCTTGACTTACAAACTAAACAGATTTTACACGCTGAAATCAATAGCTAATAAACTTAGACTTGCCTCCTTACCTTGCTTTATGCGTACTCTACCACCATACTATCCAAGATTTGTTCCCAAATACTCGCCTTTTGAATTGTCTAAAATGGTAGTAAACCGTTTGCCAAGCGATATTTCGGTAGGTCAAATTTCGCCACTGCACGCCTGTATAGTTCAGATACAATATCACTTCAACAATAGCACGCAAAGAATGCGTAAATTTTAGATTTACTTCGCTTGCCAATGACTTTTTCTATAATTACTGAGAATTGCTTAAAAGAGTGAATTTTGACTTCGTATGCTTGCTGTTTTTGATGAAACAATAAGAAAGCCATTCTTCTCAAAATACAAAATTCATCTTTCGTAAAATATTATCTTAATCCCTTCTATAAATCAAAATACCCTTTTTAAGGAATTTTTAAGGAACGACTAACTATGAGATAGGAATGCAAAACTTTGCATTTCTACAAAACTGAAATTTCTACAAAGAAACTGCACTTGCCTGTGGCACAATTTTTTTCACCAAACCCTGTAATACTTTGCCAGGGCCACATTCAATAAATTCAGTTGCTCCGTCTTGGCTCATAGCAAGCACCGATTGTGTCCATTTGACAGGAGCAGTAAGTTGGGAAATTAGATTTTTCTTAATCTCTTCAGGTTCGCTTACGGCTCGTGCCACTACATTCTGATAAACAGGACAAATAGGTTTAGAGAAAGGGGTATTTTCAATAGCTTTTTGCAATTCTTCTTGGGCAGGCAACATCAAAGGAGAATGGAAAGCACCTCCTACTTGTAAAATCAAAGCTCTTTTCGCTCCTGCTTGTTTCAGACGTTCGCAGGCAAGTTCTACGGCAGATATAGAACCCGAAATCACCAATTGTCCAGGGCAGTTATAATTAGCAGGTACTACCACCAGAGCGGGATTTTCACGACAAATTTCCTCACAAATTTTTTCAACCTTTTCATCTTCCAGCCCCAACACCGCCGCCATAGTAGAAGGAGTTTGCTCGCAGGCTTTCTGCATAGCTTCAGCACGCTTGGCAACTAATCGCAAACCATCTTCAAAAGAGAGCGTTTTATTAGCTACCAATGCAGAAAATTCACCCAACGAATGCCCTGCTACCATATCAGGTTGAATATTTTGGGCTATTGCCAAAGCAACTGAATGTAAAAAAATGGCAGGTTGCGTAACTTTGGTTTGTTTAAGTTCTTCGTCTGTTCCTGAAAACATAATATCCGTAATGCGAAAACCTAAAATTTCATTAGCTTGCTCAAAGAGTTGGCGAG
>JANWZC010000080.1 GCA_025054975.1 Raineya sp. | reverse complement strand
ACTAAAAGTAACTTGGTTTGCAGATATTTTCAGGAGCATAGGCGTAGGTTTTACTATTTTTATTAGTTATACACGTGAAGGAACACAATTTCTCTTTGGTAAATTAGGCTTGATTACAGAACCCATAGGGTTTGTATTTGCTTTTCAGGTGCTTCCTATTATTGTATTTTTTTCAGCTGTTACGGCGGGTTTGTACTATTTGGGCATTTTACAAAGGGTGGTATATGCAATTGCCTGGATAATGTCTAAAACTATGCGTCTTTCAGGGGCAGAGAGTTTATCAGCAGCAGGGAATATTTTTTTAGGACAAACCGAAGCTCCCTTGCTGGTAAAGCCCTTTGTAGCTACTATGACTAAATCCGAACTCAATTGCCTGATGACAGGAGGAATGGCAACCCTGGCAGGTAGCGTGATGGCTTCTTATATTAGTATGCTTGGCGGAGGAAATCCTGAAATAGAGGCTCAATTTGCGTCTTATTTTCTAACGGCTTCAATTATGAATGCCCCTGCCGCTTTGGTGATGGCAAAAATTCTTTATCCCGAAACCGAAGAAATTGATACACGCTTGCAGGTTTCCAAAGAAAGTTTGGGGGTAAATATCATTGATGCCATAGCTACGGGTGCCGCCGATGGCTTGAAACTTGCTCTGAATGTGGGTGGTATGCTGATAGCTTTTATTGCCATTGTAGCCCTGCTCAATGGATTTTTAGGTTGGATAGGAGAAATCACCGAATTAAATATTTGGGTGAAAAATTCTACAAATGGAGTTTTTGAAAAACTCTCTTTACAATACATTTTTGGCTTGATAGGACAACCAGTGGCTTGGCTTATGGGAGCAGATTGGGATAAATCTTTGGTAGTAGGTAGCCTGATTGGGCAGAAAACTGCTATCAATGAATACATAGCCTACGACCAGCTTGCCAAGTTTAAGCAAATTCAAGGACTTTTAGATAGTAAGTCTATTGTAATTGCAACTTTTGCTTTGTGCGGATTTGCCAATTTTTCTTCTATTGCTATTCAAATTGGGGGTATCGGTGGAATGGCTCCCAATAGGCAATCAGACCTTTCAAGGCTGGGGCTAAGAGCCTTGTTAGGAGGTAGTTTGGCAACTTTTATGAGTGCTACTATTGCAGGAGCTTTGGTTGGATAAAAATTCCTCTCAAAAAGATATTTTCATTTTTTGACGATATTGATAAGTTCTATTTTTCTGTTGCAAACTGCACCTTTGAATACAAGGACATACTCATCCTATATTTTGAACTAAGCTACTTTTTCATTTGCCTGAATTTTCGTTAGTTTTGCATAAAAATCCTTAACACTATGATAAACTTTAACGTAGGACCTTCTAAGGTATATCCTGCTATTCAGAATTTTCTCCAAGAGGCTTATGAAACAGGTATTTTGGGTTTGCCTCACCGTAGTCAAGAATTTATGGATATGATGAAAAAAGTTATTTTTCTTCTGAAACAAAAACTGCAAATTCCACCACAATATACAATTATTTTTGCTTCATCGGCTACCGAATGTTGGGAAATACTTGCTCAGTCGTTAGTAGTAAGCAAAAGCTATCATCTTTTGAATGGAGCTTTTGGTGAAAAATGGTATCAATACACGCATTACTTACACAGAAAGTCTGAAAAACATGTTTTTGAAATCAATGATAGTTTAGACGTTGAACGCATACAAACTTTTTTCACTTTTGCCGAAAGGCGTAGCGGAAAAGCAGAATTAGAAGATAAAGCTCTTATCTGCTTTACTCAAAACGAAACATCTAATGGAACACAAGTTCCTTTGGAAATTATTAAGCAAGTTCAGGAAAATTTTCCCAAACAACTCATAGCCGTAGATGCCACTTCGTCTATGGCAGGTATTGAATTTGCCTGGCAAAATGCAGATATTTGGTATGCTTCTGTACAGAAATGTTTTGGCTTACCCGCAGGACTCGCTATTATGGTACTTTCTGAAAAGGCAGTAGCCCGTGTTTATGAGATTGGAGAACATAAACATTATAACAGCCTACTCAAACTTTGCGAACAAATACAAAAATTTCAAACTACACATACGCCAAATGTTTTGGGTTTGTATCTGCTTATGCGAGTAATGGAAAATAACGAAAATATCAAAGACATTGACAAAAAAATACGTATAAGAGCTGAAAATTGGTATCGTTTTTTTGAAAAACATCCATATTTCCGTCCGCTTATTCATAATGAAAAAGTACGTTCAAGTACGGTGATAGCCTTACAAGGAAAACCTGAACGCATCGCGGCTATCAAAGAAAAAGCTAAACAAGCAGGATTTAGATTGGGAAACGGTTATGATAAATGGAAAGAAAATACGTTCCGAATAGCAAATTTTCCTGCTATCAGTGAGCAAGAAATCAAACAATTGCAAGATTTTTTCTTACAAACTGAATTGGAATGATTGAATGCATAAGTATGTTTCAAGGCTCTAAATTATTTAGCATAAAAAAATCCCGAAAAATTAGTTTTTTTTTCGGGATTTGAAATTTTGTTATAATTTTTTTGCCGCTTCAATGAGCTTGGGGACTACTTTGAAAGCATCGCCTACAATCCCATAATCAGCGGCTTGGAAAAAGGGGGCTTCGGGGTCTGAATTGATAACTACAATGCATTTGGAGGAATTTACACCCGCCAAATGTTGAATAGCCCCTGAAATACCAATAGCAATGTAAAGATTCGGACTTACTTTCACACCTGTTTGACCAACGTGTTCGTGGTGAGGTCTCCAGTGCAAGTCGGAAACAGGTTTAGAACAACCCGTAGCTGCTCCCAATACTCTGGCAAGTTCTTCTATCATTCCCCAATTCTCAGGACCTTTCAAGCCTCTTCCCCCTGAAACTACAATATTAGCCTCAGGCAAAGAGATTGTTCCTGTGGATTTTTCAGTGTTAGTAACTTTGGCTACAAAGTCATTATCGTTCAGGGTGGGTATGAAAGTTTCTACTGTGGCGATATTGCTTGTAGGTGTAACAGGATAAACGTTTTTCTTGATTGCCAAAATTTTTCTTTCGCTATTGATAGCAGTGTTGGCAAAGGCTTTGCCCGTATAAATGCTTCTTTTTACAACAAAACCATTGCTTAAATTAGGTAAATCTACTACATTTGAAGCAAGTCCTGCTTTCAATCTACCTGCTACACGAGCCGCTACAGCATCGCCCAAAGATGATTTGGCAAGCACTAATACCGAAGCATTTTCTTTTTCTACTGCCTGAGCAATCGCACTGCTATACGCCTGAATAACCCCTGTATTCAAACGGCTATCAGCAACGTGAAGCACCTTACTTGCTCCATAATTACCTAACTTTTCAAGTTCTTGGGCTTCGCCCAGCACTAAGGCTACTGCTTGTGTGCCAAGCATTTCAGCTACTTTAGCTCCATAGCCTACCGCTTCCAGAGAAGAGGGTTTAGGTTTTCCTTCGGTGGTTTCTACAAATATTAAAACTGACATTGCTTTCAGATTTTTGAGTTTTTATGAAAAAATCAAGTCTTAATTCTATACTCTGTACTCAATACTCAATACTCTGTACTCAATACTATCAAAGCACTTTGGCTTCGGTTCTGAGTAGTTCTATCAATTTTTCGGCTTCATCAGCAGGAATCATCTTGCAAGCACCTTTGGGTGGAGGTAACTCAAAAGAAAGACTTTTAGTAAGTTCTTGCGGATTGGTAGGAGGTATTACTCGTAAAGGCTTGCTTTTTGCCGACATAATGCCACGCATATTAGGAATTTTCCATTCTGCGATAGGTTCTTGGCAACCTAATACCAGAGGTAATGGGGCTTCTAAATATTCTTTGCCACCTTCAATTTCTCTTGCCATTTTAGCAATATTGCCTTCAATATCCAATTTCATCACAGGCGAAAATGAAGGAATACCTAAAAGTTCTCCTACAATGCCATGCACTTGTCCTCCATTGAAATCAATAGACTCTCTGCCCATAAGTATCAGGTCGTAATTGTTTTGCTTGCAGATATGAGCAATCTGTTCGGCAACAAAAAAAGCATCAGTAGGTTCGGCATCAATGCGAATGGCGTCATCACAGCCCAAAGCCAAAGCCTTGCGTATAGAAGGTTCAGTTTCGGCAGTACCTACATTGAGTACCGTAACCGTAGCTCCAAATTGCTCTTTGAGTTCTACTGCACGCGATAAGGCATAGTCATCATAAGGACCTATCACAAATTGAACTCCTGTACTATCTAATTTCGTACCATCAGCAGTGAATTTAATTTTAGTCGTAGTATCAGGAACGTGAGTAATGCAAACTAAAATTTTCATTTGCGTTAGCTTTTGGGTGAAACATTTTACCACATATTAAAGTGCAAATTAAGTATTTTGTTTTGCAAAATTCAAATTTTTTGAAAAAAATGTTATGCAAGCATACTAATAATTTAGGAACTTAAAGGTTTGAGAGTTAGATATGAAAAAAATCAGATTTCAAATTTCAGTTCATTCATGCATTTGAAATGTTTTTTGGGGCAGACCTGCTTGCCGAGCCGAGAACAAGGACGACAAGAAAGATTTTTGTTTTCGATGATTTTGTGGGGAGTCTGATAAGGATACAAACCTAATTGAGGGGTTGTACTACCGAAAATCATATAAACTTTTTTCTGAAAGCAAGCGGCAATGTGGGTAAGTCCTGTATCGTGTCCATAGACGATTTCAGCTTGGCTTACCACCCACGCCGACTGAATAAGACTCAATTTACCGCATAAATTCCAAACTTTTTGCGAGGCTTTTTGTGTGAAATATTGCTCAATTTCATTGCCAACTTGTTCATCTTCTTTTCCTCCTACCAACACCACAGGTAAAGGCATTTGCTCGCAGAACTCAATGATTTTAGATTGGGGCATTCTTTTAGTAGCGTAACTTGCTCCAATCACAAAAGCAATAAATCCTTTTTGATAAGTCAAGGGAAAAAAATCTTTGCTCAAATGATATTTTTCAGGAATGTGTAATTCTAAACCTTTGTTATCGGGTTGCACGCCCAAATGCTGGATTGTTTCAAAATACCTATCTACCACGTGATTAGCAGGCATTCGGTTAATTTTCAAATTTACTAAAAGCCATTTCTGCCAACGCAATTTCCGATAACTTTTTGCAGGAACATTCCAAAGAGCTAATTTGATACCAAAAGTTCGCAGATTGTTGTGTAAATCAATGATGTAATCAAATTTCTCTTTTCGCCACAGAGAAATCAGTTCAGAAAGTTTTTTTTTGCCTAAAAGATGAAGTTTGTCAATATGCGGATTAGCTTCAAAGAGTGCGGCATATTGTTCTTTTGTAACAAAATGTACTTCACAATTTCGCTGTGTTTTCAGACAACGTAAAATAGGAGTTACCCAAATACAATCTCCAATAGAAGAAAAACGAATTACTAAAACTTTCAAAGCCTTACAGGATTTTGCCCGCAAGATAGAGTTTTCTATCAATCAAGCCAAATTCTACTTACATTCTGGCTTGGGCTTCTTGCGGATAAGCAGGTGGCACTGGTGGGCTATGCAAGCGAGGTTTGAAAGTAGGTTGAGGAGGTGGTACTTGCTTTTTCACAATAGGCTGTGGTGGGGTAGATGTATTCTCTTCTTTTTTCACCATAGGAGCAGGTGCAGGTGTATCTTTTTTAGGAACTGAAAAAGTACTACGAGGTCTGCCTGTGAGTTTGCGTTCAAATTCCTGAACTCTCTTGACCATATCCGAAAATTCCCCTAAATCTTTATCATCTTCTTGTTTCACCTTAATTTGCAAGACGTGAAAATGATTTTTATCGTGTTTATAGTCTTCTCCTTCGTAAAGACTTACCTTCTTGACGTGTTTAGGCAAGCGTTTGAAATGAATTTCACAAGTAAAAACTTCATTGGCTTTGATATTATGATAGTCTAATTGTTCATATCCGCTAATTGAACTTTCCATAAGTTGTCCATTGCGGCGAATATTTTTAATATCTACGAAATGATAAGTTTCATCGGGATTGTAGTAATTTTCTAAATACCATCTTTCGGGGTGAGTTTTACCAAAAAAAGTTACTCGGGTGATAGTATAAAATTTGAAGTTTCCGAATTTGCTTTCTACCTCTTCATTTATAGAATTGGCTACATACCGAAAATGAATAATCATTCGGGTGGGTGTATATTCAATTTTATCAATCATGTAGTCAGGATGCCACTTTTTGTACTCGGGCTTGTAGTCGGTGTAAGTGTTTTGAGCTATCAATGGCAAAGCAACCCAATAAAAAAGCAATATTACCAGAATAGTTCGCATAAGTTTTATTTTTCAGCTAATTTTACAGCAAAAATCGCACCAAAAAAATTTTTTCTGTAATTTTGTCTTCATATAGTTGTAAAGCAGCATTTATGCCAAATCCTGTTGTACTTTTTGATGGTGTTTGCAACCTTTGTGAAGGTGTAGTGAAGTTTCTTATTCAGAGAGATAAAAAAGATGTATTTCGTTTTGCATCGTTGCAATCCGAAATAGGACAAACTCTTTTACAAAAATTTCATTTGCCTACCCAAAATTACGACTCTTTTGTGTTGATAGTAGGCGAGAAAGCATATTTACGTTCTTCGGCGGCTTTGAAGATTTGTGAATTTTTAGGAGGTTTCTGGCAAGTTTTAGCAGTTTTTTGGCTTATTCCTAAACCTTTGCGTGATGCTGTTTATGATTTTGTTGCAAAAAATCGTTATAAATGGCTGGGTAAGAAAAACGAATGCATGATACCTTCACCAGAAATTAAAAACAAGTTTTTGTCATAGATTTTGGAAAAAAATGGGATTTTTTTTAGCGAATTTCAATGAAAAAGCTCAAAGTTCAAAAAATAGACACACTTACAGGACATCGCGATTGTGTATATAGTTTGGAGAAAGGAATTGATGAAAACCATTTCTTTTCATCGGGAGGCGATGGATTAGTTGTTATTTGGAACTTGAAAAAACCTGAAATTGGCAAATTAGTGGCACAAGTTCCTCGTTCTGTGTATGCTTTACATAGTTTGCCTCAATATAATGCCCTGATAATTGGGCAAAATATGGAAGGATTGCACTGGATTGACCTTACCCAAATGCGAGAAAAAAAGACACTCAAAACTACTCAAAATGCTATTTTTGACCTCAAACACTTTCAAGATTTGCTTTTTACGGCTAATGCCGATGGCTCGGTGCAAATTATTGATATAGAAAGTTGGCGTATTCAGCATACTTTTTTGAATAGTATGCTTTCAGCAAGATGTTTAGCCTTACAATTTCAAATGAAGCACTTGGCAGTAGGCTACAGCGATTATCATATCCGAATTTTTGATATTGAGGCAAGAAAACTACTTTATGAATGGCAAGCTCATAAAAATTCAGTTTTTTCGTTATTTTACAGCTCTTGTGGAAAATACTTAATAAGCGGTAGTCGTGATGCTCATCTGAAAGTTTGGAGTGTGGAAAATGCGTATGAACTGCTAATAGATATTCCTGCTCATTTGTTTGCTATTAATCATATTGTAGGCAGTCCTTGTGGGAGATATTTTGCCACAGGTAGTATGGATAAAACTATCAAGATTTGGGATAGCCAAACTTTTAGGTTGCTTAAAGTGTTAGATAAGGCTCGTTATGCAGGGCATAGTACCTCTATCAATAAGTTACTTTGGCATCAACCTACACAATGGCTTCTGAGTGGTAGTGATGATAGAACCATTGGGATATGGCAAATTGAAGAGGAAAACTATACACAATAAAAAGTGGTTCAAAAGATTAGAAGTTATTTTTTGTAAAGAAATTTTTCTATTGAAAGTACGAAGTTGGTTGCAAAGTTTGTGAATATGAAGTTCTTTATTAGTCATTGTTTCGGCTCATTGATAAACCTATAAACTTTAATTTTATGCAAAAAAAGCCTTTGGAAGGTATTAGAATTTTGGATTTAAGCAGACTCTTGCCCGGACCTTTGGCTACTATGTTTTTGGCTGATATGGGAGCGGAGGTTATCAAAATTGAAAATCCTGCTCAGCCTGATTATGTACGTAATTTTCCACCTGTGTATGAAGCCGAAGGCAAAGAGTTTTCAGCGAATTATTTGGCTTTCAATCGCTCTAAAAAAAGTTTAACTTTGGATTACACGCAATCTGCGGGCAAAGAAATTTTTTGGCAACTACTCAAAACGGCTGATGTAGTAGTAGAACAATTTCGCCCAGGCTATTTGGATAAATTAGGCATTGGTTATTCGGAGGCAAGCAAAATCAATGAAAAAATTATTTATGTTTCCATTACGGGTTACGGACAAACAGGAACATACAGCCATTTAGCAGGGCATGACCTCAATTATTTAAGTCATTCAGGGGTTTTGAGTTTGATAGGCGAAGCTGGAAAAGCTCCTTCGCTTCCTGCTGTACAACTTGCTGATATTGCAGGAGGCTCGTATATGGCTATCATTGGCACACTTGCGGCTTTGCAGGCTCGCATACATACGCACAAAGGGCAACACGTGGATGTTTCTATGACCGAAGGTATAATGCCCCTTTTGATGGTGCCTTTTACGCATTACCAAGCTACCAAACAAGCACAAAGAAGAGGTGAAACTCCACTTGCGGGAATGTTTCCTAATTACAATGTATATATGTGCAAAGATGGTAAATACATTTCGTTTGCAGCTTTAGAGCCAAAATTTTGGATTAAATTTTGCAACGTAGTGCAAAAACCTGAATTTTTAGGTTTTGCTATGCCGCAAGATACCAAGCAAATGCAACAGAATAAAGCTACTCTACAAGCCTTTTTTCTAACACAAGACCGTGAATATTGGCTTCAATTAGGTAAGGAACATGATTTACTCATTAGCCCTGTGTATGAAATTGATGAAATTGAAAAAGATATGCATTTGCAAGAACGCAATATGTTTCTGACCTTAAAGCATCCGCAAATTGGTGATATTACGACTTTGGGCTTTCCGATAAAGTTTTCAGAAACACCTGCTTCGCCCACACATATTGCTCCTGAACTCGGTGAGAACTCCTTTGAAATTCTGCAAAGTTTAGGATTTTCTATCGATGAAATTGAAAATTTGAAGGCTCAAAAAGTGATATAAATTTCGTAACTATTCGGATAGTTTTATACTTAGAGAAATTTGATTTTAAGTCTCTCTTTAAGCATTTTTACTTAGCTCAACGACCAAAAAAGAAGGACTTAATGATTTTCTGCTACAAAAATTACTTTTCGTTTAACGTAAATTGTGGATAAATTTTTTTGAATGAAAATTTGGAAAAAATCTTGTAATAGTTAGTTTTGTGGGAGAAGTTAAACCATAAAAATCTCAATGTTTATGAGAAATTATTTGCTTTTTGTTTTGATGTTGCTATTTGTTTTTACTGGAAAAACATTAGCACAAAATACCGAAGGTGCGGCTCGTATGGAGATTACGTCAGGGGAGGGGTTTGTAAATCATACAAATCAGAAAATGTCTTCTGAAAAAACTTCCCTGCCAGCTCCTATGAAGTTCCTGTAAATGTCTTAAAGCCCATTGAAAAAAGTAGTAAATTGGAAGTAAGTAACAATGCTACTACTCTGAAAAAAGTGGTGAAAGCAGAAAGAATCAAGAAAAATCTCAAAAATGATGCAGGCTCATTGAGCAGAAATATGGTGATAGGTATTATTTTAGTGGCTGTTGGAGTAGTATTTAGTGTGTTACCAAATTTATGGATAGTTGGAGTAATTTTAGTGATAATTGGTCTGGTATTGATTCTTTTAGAGCTACTTTAAGTTTAAGTAATCATTTGCAGACGTCCTTTTTTAGGGGCGTCTTTTTATTTTATGATTGCCTCTATTGTTTTAACCTTCTCTTTTAGTGTTTGAAACTATCAGTAACGAGTCGAAATGCTAAAAGAAAGTAGAAAAGCAAAATTTTGTTTTTCAGGTGAGTCCCCTCTCTCCTTGCTACTAAACCCAAGCAATTGGAGAAAGGGGTAGGAGTAGGGGCTATACTATAACCCAAATGGATTTTTCTGCGAATTTTCTTTCAAAGGAGAACCCTCGCTCACAAAAGCCCTCAATTTAATTAGGTGCATAGGAGTTTTACCATCGTTAGAGTAAATCATCACGTTTTCAGTGAGATTACCTTTTTGGCGAGGAGTATATTTCAACTCTAAAACGGCACTTTCATTTGGCTGAATACTATTAATGATATTGTGAGTTACGCAGTTACAATCGCTACGAATGGCAGTGATTCGTAATTCTTCTTTTCCTACACTTTTCAAAGTTATTTTCTGGATGGCTGTTTGTCCGGGTTGCAGATTGCCCAAGTTGTATTCTGTTTTCTCAATAGCTAATTCGGCTTGTGAAGCAGGCGTAGGTGCTTTGGGATTGACAAATCCTTTGATATAAAGTACTTTCACAGGTTCAGTGCTATTGGTACGAACTGTTACGGTTTTGGTGAAAGCATTAGGGCGACCTTGACTGTTGTAAGAAACCGTAATTGTACCTTTTCCTCCTGGGGGTATAGGCTCACGCGTATAATGAGGTGTTGTACAACCACAAGAGGGTTCTACAGATTGCAAAATGAGTGGGGATTTGCCTTTGTTTTTGAAAACAAAATCGTAAGTAACGATTTGCCCTTCTTGAATAGTGCCAAAGTCATGGCTTTCCTTTTCGAACTCAATAACACTTTGCCCGTAGAGCATGCTCCATATAGCCCACGTCCATGCAAACATCAATAGCTTTTTCATAAACAAAATAGTTTAAGAATAACTTCTACAAAGTTATGATTTTTTTTCCAAACGACCAAAACTCAAAATTGTTGTTAGGAATTTGTTAAATTTGTAACAACTTTTTTGAAAAAAAATAAACTATTGAAAAACAGACACTTAATACTTTTGCAAAGCGAGATTTTCTTGGGTTTAGATGCTTTTTTTCAAAAAAATCTTTCGCATTTTTTTTATTTTTCAGTAGAACTCATTATTTTTGGAGGAACTATGTATAAAAGTTAAAACCCTAAATGAAAAAGTTATGAAGAAAAAACTACTCGTTAGTTTTGTCTTTGTGCTTGCTTTAATAATGCAAAGTTTTGCACAAAAGACAGTTTCAGGAACGGTACGAGATGACAAAGGCGAAGCGGTAGTCGGTGCCACCGTGTTTGTGAAAGGAAACACCAAACTCGGTGCTGTAACGGATGCCGATGGTAAGTTTGTCATTAATGAAGTACCCAATGGGGCAATTCTTGTTATTCAAGCCCTTGACTACAAAACCAAAGAAGTGCCTGTGGGGAATCAATCTGTGCTAAACATTACTGTTGAGCCAGATGTGATTCAGGCGATTGAGGTGGTTTCTACAGGTTACGGAGAAGTAGAAAGCCGTTCTTTTACAGGTTCGGCAGGAAAGGTGGATAACACTAAAATTGAAAACGTCCCAATCCAAAGTTTTGACCAAATCTTGCAAGGACGCACCCCTGGTGCTTTGATACAAAGTTCAACAGGTATGCCCGGCTCGCGTGCTACAGTACTTATTCGTGGTATTGGTTCGGTAAATAGTAGTACAGACCCCCTCTACATTGTAGATGGTATCCCTGTTGATCCTAATTTCTTCGGAACGCTTAACCCCAATGATTTTGAAAGTGTCAATGTTTTAAAAGATGGTCCCGCAGTAGCTATTTATGGTTCTCGGGGAGCTAATGGGGTAATTGTAGTTACTACCAAGAAAGGAGTTAAAGATAGGAATATTTTCAATTACAATTTCCAGTATGGTATTTCTACCCCTGATTATGACAGGTTTTTACCTACGCTAAATACTATTGAAAAAATACAAGTAGAAAATGAAGTAGGTTTGGGCTATTCTTATGATAGAAACGGATTAGGCAAACCTTCTGATGCAGAATTAGAGGTATTACGCAATACTTTTACCGACTGGAAAAG
>JANWZC010000007.1 GCA_025054975.1 Raineya sp. | reverse complement strand
GAAGAGCTTGTTTCACTTTTCTTGCTCAATGATATGCAAATCAATAATCTTTTGCAGCATATTCAGAAAAATGGCAAATTGCTCTCTATTTATGAGTTGCAGTCTATTGAAGGTTTTGATTTACCAACCATTTACAAAATTCTACCTTTTGTAGAAGTTAATGTAGCCGAAAATGCCGATACACGTAGTCTTTGGCGTAGAATTTTAGAGGAAAACAACAACTATCTATTGCTCCGATATGGTTTGCAGTTGCAAAAAGAACGAGGCTTTACAGCCCCAGAAGGCAGTAGTGTGCGTTATTTAGGTAATCGACCACGTTTGTATTCACGTTTTCGTACCACCCACACCAAAGATTTTAGTTTAGGTTTTACGCTTGAAAAAGATGAAGGTGAACCAATGATATGGTCTCCTGCTCAAAGGTATTATGGAGTGGATTTTATTTCGTATCACGCTTTTTTTGAAAATAAAGGACGTTTTAAGCAGCTTATTTTCGGAGATTACCAATTGCAAATTGGTCAGAGTATATTGCTTGCGGCGGGCTTCAACGTGGGTAAAGGTGCTGAAACCGTCTTGGGTATTCGCAGAGCTAATATTGGGATTCGCCCTTTTACTTCGCTTCTGGAGGCAGGTTATTTTCGGGGAGTTGCGGCTACTTACAACCTAATGAAAAACAAAAAAGGTGAAATTGATGTAATGCCTTTTATTTCATTTACCCGCCGTAGTGGAAGCCTCATTGAACGCGATACATTAGATAATGACGACACAGGCTCGGAAATATTTGTCAGCAGTTTGCAGAGAACAGGCTTGCATCGCACTCAAAGAGAATTTGATAGTCGTGGGCAAATTGGAGAAAGAGTGTTGGGTTGGAATACCAGCTACAAAAATCCTTCACAAACCTTGCAAATTGGCACAACATTCCTTCATACGCATTACAACGTACCTTTGCAACGTAATCCTACTATTTACAATCAATTTGAATTCAACGGGCAAACTAATTGGAATGCAGGTTTCAATTACAATTATGTTTTTGAAAATTTTAATTTTTTCGGAGAATGGGCTATTTCCAAAAGTGGTGGAATGGGTTACAATGCAGGTGTTCTAGCGATACTTTCTCCGCAACTTTCTTTTGCGTTTCAGTATCGGAATTTTGATAAAAACTTCCATAGTTTTTTTGGCTCGGCATTGAGCGAGGGTAGTAGAAACATCAATGAACAAGGTTTCTATTGGGGTGTGAAATTTCAGCCTAACAAAAAATTTGCTTTAGCGGCGTATTACGATAGGTTCAAATTCCCTTGGTTGCGTTTTCGTGTAGATGCTCCTTCCGAAGGATATGAATATTTATTGAGGGCAAGCTATGCTTTTACGAAAAAAATTAGTGCTTTTGCACAAATCAGACAGGAAGTCAAGGGGCAAAACGACCCCAACAATAACACTCCTATTGATTTCATCACCGACCGCAATCGCCGAAATTATGTTTTCAATGTAGAATACAAAGCCGAAAAAATTATTGCTTTTCGTTCGCGTTTGCAGTTTAGTGATTTACGTTTCGGAGGGCAATATTCACAAGGCTACGCACTTATGCACGATATTGAGCTTAATTTTGAAAAATGGAAAATCAAGACGCGTTGGGCTTTGTTTGATACCGACAACTACGATAACCGACAATATGCTTATGAAGACGATGTTCTTTATAGTTTTGCCTTTCCTGCTTATAATGGCAAAGGTGTAAGACAATATGCTGTTTTGGAATACAAATTCAGCAAAAAATATACGCTTTGGTTGCGTTATGCACGCACACGCTTGCTCAATGTGCAAACAATTGGTTCAGGTAGCTCCGAAGTGCAAGGTAATGTACTTTCTGATTTCAGAGTACAAGCACGAATAAAATTCTGAAAGAACATTATTCAACTTACTAGGAGAATAAAACGAAAAACTTTTACTTGCGACTAATATGAAATGGTTTTGGTATTTCTTGTGGAGTAATTTTTTCTTTTCGCTTCAAGCACAAACCCTTGCAGAAATAGAAAAACAAATTTCTGAGAGTTCTAAAAAAGATACCAATTGGGTGCTTTTGCTTATCAAGGCAGGCGATATGCATGCCGATAATAGAAATTTCACCAAAGCACATCAGTATTTTCAGCAGGCTTTACAACATTCGCAAAAAATAAAGTATTTCAATGGTATTATGAAAACTTATTACTATGAAGGTCTAACCTACCGAAGCGAAGGAGATTACAAACTTTCAGTAGATAATCATCTCAAAGCCATAGAAATTGCCCAAAAACAAAATAATCAAGACCAACTTATGCGTAGCTATGTAGGTTTAGGAAATGCTTATCGTAATTTAAGCCTATATGAAAAATCTTTGGATAGTTATCTTAAAAGTCTTGAATTTGCCAAAGCAGTTTCTAATAAACGTATAGAAGCTGCTTGCTATAACAATATTGGCGAGATTTATCGCTTTCAAGATAATGATTCCTTAGCTTTGGAATTTTATCGTAAAGCCCTCAAAATTAATCGTGAAAGCAAAGATGAGCGACAAATAGCCATTAACTTAAATAACATTGGAACTATCTATTTTCGTAATGAAAACTATCAAAATGCTAAAAATTATTTTGAAGAGAGTTTGTCATTAAGCGAAAAACTTAATAACAAACGACTTTTAATAGTGAATTATATCAATTTGGGCAATATTTTCATCAGACAACAAGGCGAAGATAATTCTGAAGGAGCTATGAAATACTTTCATAGTGCTATTCTTTTAGCCGAAGAGGTTAAAGATTATCACAATCTATCTATTGCTAAACGCAGTTTTTCAAGATGTTATATGTTTCAAAAAGACTATGAAACTGCTGAAAAAATCTTAAGAGAAGCCTTAGAAATAGCAGAAAAAGCTGAAATTAAAAGTGAAAAAGCAGAGGGTTATCGCGACATGGTTTTACTTAAAATTCGCATGAAATCAAATCCTCAGGAGGTGCTTGATTGGGAAGAAAAATATCAGAAAGTACTTCAAGAAATACAAAATGAGACACTCACCGATAAAATTGCCAAACTTCAAAACGACTTTGACTTCAAGCAGGAAAAAATAAAAAATGAACTTTTACGCAGAGAAAATCAACTGAAAGAAATGCAACGCTTGGAAGCTCAAATGCTTCAAAAACAAAAAGAACAAGAAAATGCTCTCTTAGCTTCGCAAAATAATATGTTGCTAATGGAAAATGAAGTCAAGGAAGCCGCTTTGGAAAAAGAACGCCTCATGCGTGAAGATGCTCGCATCAGGGCTGAAAAAGTACGGAAGGAAAAAGAACTTTTAGAAAAAGATGCCTTGCTCAAAAAACAAACCCTTGAAAAGCAAAAATACTTTATTTTGGGGGCAAGTATTATTGCTGTTCTCACAGCATTGCTGGCATTTGGCTTAGGGCGAGCCTACCTCAATAGAAAACGTTTTGCCCAAACGCTCCAACTCAAAAACAAAGAAATTGAACAACAAAAAGAAGAAATCCTTACACAAAGAGATTTGCTTGATGAGCAAAATAAGTTACTTGCTCACCAAAAAGAAGAGATTTTAGCAAGTATTCGTTATGCGAAAAATATCCAAACTGCACTTTTGCCTTATCCTAAACGTTTACTCAGCTTTTTCAAGGACTTTTGGGCTTTCTATAAGCCTCGTGATATTGTTAGCGGAGATTTTTACTATTTCACTGAACGCAATGGCAAAGGTTTTTTAGCCCTTGCCGACTGCACAGGACACGGCGTACCAGGAGCATTCATGAGCAGTTTGGGAATAGCTATTTTAGAAAATACCATTGTAGCCAAAAACATCACCCAAGCCGCTCAAATTTTGCAAGAATTAGACTATATCCTTTACAAGTCGCTCAATCAGGAGGGAGGCAATGCCCAACAAGACGGCATGGAAATTGCCTTGTGCGTAATTGATAAACACACTAAAACCATTGAATTTGCAGGAGCTAATCGTCCTGTGTTTATATGCGTTGATGAGCAAAACCCAGAAGAGTTCATTCCTACGAAATTAAGCGTTGGAGGTACAAGAGATGAAATGATACGAACTTACGAAAGTCAAACAATCACTTTTGAAAAACACTGCCGAATTTACATGTTTTCCGATGGCTACCATGACCAATTCGGTGGAGACAAACAAAAAAAGTTGGGTAAAAAAGGCTTTTATGATATTCTTTTGCAAACTGCTCAATTACCCTTCCAAGAGCAAGAAAAATTTATCCGTGAAAAATTTGAGACTTGGAAAGGCACAAATGAACAAATTGATGATGTTTCTATCATAGGTGCTTGGGTTGAAACGTAAAAAAGCCCCCAAGATTTTGAGGGCTTTAATTTTAGTCTTCTTTTTTCTTTTTCTTCTTTTTGGTTTTTCCTGTTTCAGGTGCTTGAGCAGGTTGTTGGGCTTTGTTTAGAAGTTCTTCTAGCAATTTTTCTCTTTCCTGTTCTTTTTGTTTGGCTTCTTGTTCTTGTTTTTCTCTGGCTTTGGCGTCTGCCTCACGTTTTGCTCCCAGTTCGGGTGTCCAAACATCGTTATCACCTGCAATATCAGGAAGTTTCTTATCGGGGTCTATTTCTGCTTTGATAATTTTTTTAGTGGTGGGGGTGCGAATAGCTTTGATATTAGTTTTTTGCCAAATCTCTACGGGTAATTTCATACGTGTTTTTTTACCATCTTCTTCGGTTACCTCCAACACAAGAGGCATTACATCACCATTATTTTTAATAATTACCACTGCACCATTTTTGAAATCATCTTTGAAAGGGGCTACATAAGTAATTTCAAAGTCAATTGTACCTGTGCCGTAGAACCATGCTTTCCAAAACCAAGCCAATTCTTCCCCTGCGGCGTTGTTCATAAAATTGAAGAAATCAAAAGGTTGAGGGTGTTTGAAAGCCCAAGCCTTGATATAACTACGAAAAGCGTAATCAAAACGTTCTGGTCCTAAAATGTATTCGCGTAGCAAGTAAAGCCCGATAGCTGGTTTGTAATAAGCCGTAATACCTAAGTTTCTATCTTGTACCACATCAGGATAAGTGCTAATAGCCTCACGACGAGGATTAGTAAAAAGCATAGCAAGCTGACGTAGGTTATCAAAATCTCTTTCATTGAACTCCCCATTATTGAACTCACGCGTGCTGTAAATGTTGATGAAAGTATTAAAACCTTCGTCCATCCAAGGGTATAATCTTTCATTGTTGCCTACAATCATAGGGAACCAATTATGCCCAAATTCGTGGTCAGTTACCCCCCACAACGATGCTCCTTTGGATTGGTAATGACAAAAACTTAATCCTGGATATTCCATTCCACCGATATTTCCTGCAATATTCACAGCAGTGGGATAAGGGAATTCATACCACATTTTGGAGTAGTGTTCAATAGCGGCTTTGGTGTATTCGGTAGAACGCTCCCAACCGCCACCTTTGGCATTTCTATCCACACTTTCTTTGGTATAGCCCGAAATAGCCAAAATTTTCTTTCCGCTGGGCAAATTGATACGTGCCGCATCTACAATAAAAGCCTCTGAAGCCCCAAAAGCCGCATCACGTGTATTATCAATCTTGTAGTGCCAAGTAATTTTGCTCTTTCCCGCAGGACGCGAAGCAGGTGTTCCTACCTCATTTTCAGCAATAATATCTATGGTTTTATCGCTGTTGCGAGCTTGCTCCCAACGTTTCAGTTGTTCGGCAGTCCAACATTCGGCAGGATTTTGTAAAGCTCCTGAACCCAAAACTACTACACTAGCAGGAACCGTAACTTTATAGTCAATATTTCCATATTCCAAGTAAAACTCTCCTGACCCCAAATAAGGTTCTACGTTCCAGCCTTTGATGTCATCATACACGCACATACGTGGAAACCATTGGGCAATGTTATAAACCCAACCTTTTTCCATTTTGATACGTCCTGTGCGGTCGGCTCCGTATTCAGGAATTTCAAAAGAATATGTGCCTTCAATATCAATTTTTCCTCCTTTGGCTTTGAGCGGTACATCAAGGCGAATTTGCATGCGAGAGTCATCAATAATGTATTGAACAGGTTTGCCTGCGGCTTTAAGGTTTTCAATCTTGTAGCCTTCGGTGGGGTTGGCTCGGTTACGACTGCCTTCCAAAGCCTGTACCAACGTACCTCTGGAATCGGGCTTAAATTTATTTTGGTCTAATTGAAGCCACAAAAAAGGCAAGTTATCAGGAGAGTTGTTGGTATAAGTAATTTTGAAAGTACCCCTGATTTGGTGTTTTTCCGTGTCTAATTCTACATTCAGTACATAATCGGCACGATTTTGCCAATAAGCCTCACCAGGCATACCACTTGCCGAACGCGTAGGAGTCGCACGGAAATCAAATACAGGTTCAAATTTAGATTGGTTGTTTTGTAATTGAGCTATTGCATTTATCGCCCAAATACCTACAATCAGACTGCTAATTATTTTTTTCATTGCTTCAAAGAGTTTGGTTTCAAAAAATTGGAACGCAATTTTAAGATTTTTCTTGCAAACTTGTTGCTAAAATGAAAATTTTTATTTGTTTTTCGTATCTTGCGAGCAAATTCAAAAGATGTATGAAAAAACTTTTTTGCTTGATAGCTTTTCTTGTCACAATGCAAGTATGGGGGCAAAATGAGGTAATCTTGAAAAAATATTTTGACCTCACCAAAAACACCTACGACTCGCTTCAAATCTTACAGAAGCAGTATTTACAAATGAAATTTGAAACCGAAAAAGAGGCTCGCAATTTGTATGAAAAAAATATGGAAAGTTTGCGTAAAACCGCAGGTGCCGTAGATGCTCTGAACAAAAGTCTTTCAGCTCTGAAAGCCTCGCTTTCGGCTACGGAATATTTTTCAGCTGTTGCCGCCTTGAACAATCCCACCAACGAAGATTTAGGCTTTCGCTTGGAAAGCGAAATTTTGAAAGTAATTGATGACAAAATCTTGAAAAAAGCCAAACTCGGTACGAAAAAGGTTTCTCGCTTCCGACAAATTGTTTCCAATATCATCAATAATCCCATTACTAATCTTATTACCAGCAACATTCCTGTGGTCAATTCTATTACTTCGGTGGTGAATTTGGTTAATCATACTATTATTGATGAAGATAGCGTAACTCCCGATGACTTAAAAATCTTTAACCAAGAAATTAAGAAATACGTAGCTCATTATGAAAATTTGGCTCGCATTTCGGCAGAACTGGAAAAGCAAAGTCAAGAATTAAATATACGAATTGAAGCAGTAGAAAGTCTGCTCAATGACTTTGTAAAAAATTCAACTGCCGATTTATTTCCCGAAGCTAAAAATTTAGATAATCAAAGCACCAATGACCTTATTCGCAATTATTTCAATTATGCCAAAATTGATGCTACTATCAAAAGCATTGAGAAAAAATACACCCAAGCAGGTAAAATTGATTATGTAAAAATCTTTGAAGATGGCAGGGTGCATTATTCTATTGTAGGCAGGCAGAAATTAGACTTTTTGGGTGATGAAATCAGTCGAGTAGCAAGTGAATACTTAAATTCTTTGGAAAGCTATCATAAAAACTTGATTGAAACTCTGCAAAAAGCCCAAGAACTCTCACCCGATAAAACTAAAATTAGTTTGAAAATTGAAAGTTTGAACAAACAATACAAAAACCTTCGCAATAGTTTTGAGCAAAGTCTTGACCTCAAAACTATGCGTAGTCGTATTGCAGAGGTGCCGAAGTATTGAGAAAAATAAGTCAGCTTCAATATATTTAAGGTTTTCAAATGAATTACATCAATCGTGTTTTTTTCAAATCAAGTAGAAAAATGACGGAATTACCCGACAATTCTGTTCATTTGATTGTTACTTCACCGCCTTATTTCAATATTAAAGACTATGCTAAAAATGGTTATCAAAATGAGGTTCATTCTCACAAAAAGCAAGATGATTTGGGAGCATTAGAAGATTATGAAAAATATTTAGAGAGCTTATTAGAAGTTTGGCTTGAATGTGAAAGAGTTTTGAAGCCCAATGGCAAATTAGTAATTAACACCCCTCTTTTGCCAATGAAGAAAGCTGATTTTAATACACACTATAATCGGCACATTTTTGATATCAATGCGGATTTAGAGTATTTAATTACTCGTCGAACTAACTTATTTTTGTTGGATTTATATATCTGGAATAGAACCAACTCTACTAAAAAGTTAATGTTTGGCAGTTATCCTTACCCAAGAAATTTCTATGCACAAAATACTACCGAATTTTTGGCTGTATATGTAAAAGATGGCAAACCTGAACCTCCAACAGAAAAACAAAAACAGGAAAGTATGCTATCGGAAAGAGAATGGGTAGAATTTACTAAACAAATTTGGGATATTCCTATTCCAAATAAATCAGACATTGCTTTTGGCAAGCACTCAGCAATAATGCCTGAGGAAATTCCTTATCGTTGTATTAAAATGTTTAGTTTTGTAGGAGATGTAGTATTAGACCCTTTTGCAGGTTCTGGAACTACCTTAAAAGTCGCCAAAATGCTCAAAAGAAACTTTGTAGGTTATGAACTTTACGAAAGTTATAAAAGTATTATTGAGGCTAAATTGTCTCAAAATATATTGATATAGTTATGCTCGCAATCAATCAAATATATTGCTTAGATTATAGAGAATTTTTATCCAACATAGATGAAGCAAGTATTGATTTAGCTATTATAGATCCTCCCTACAATCTAAAAGTAGCGGAATGGGATATATTCAATTCTTTTGATGACTTTTTAGATTTCACTTACGATTGGATTGATAGACTTTTACCCAAATTAAAAGAGACTGGAAGTTTATACATATTTAATACCCCTTTTAACTCCGCTTATATTCTGCAATACTTAGTGAAAAAAGGTTTATTTTTTCGTAATTGGATTACTTGGGATAAAAGAGATGGCTTTGCCGCAAGCAAAAAAAAGTATAACAATGCCCAAGAAACTATCTTATTTTTCACCAAGTCTAATATCTATACTTTTCATGCAGATGATATTCGCATACCATATGACTCACAAGAGCGGATAAAACACGCTATGCAAAAGGGTATCTTGAAAAATGGGAAACGTTGGTTTCCAAATCCCAATGGGAAATTATGCACAGATGTTTGGCACATAAGTAGTGAAAGACACAAGCAAAAACAAAATGGCAAAACTATCAAGATGCCTCATGCAACCCCCAAACCCTTGGAAATGATACAAAGAATTATCAAAGCAAGTAGCAACGAAGGTGATTTAATATTAGATTGCTTTTCAGGCTTGGGTACTACTGCTATAGCATCTTATTTGTTAAAAAGGAACTTTATTTGTGGAGATAAGAATTTAGAATATGTTGAATATGCAAAAGAGTCTTTACAAAAAACTATAAAATTATGTCAAACGAATTTAGAGATTATCTCTTGAACAGAATAAGGCAAAAGAATTACAGAGGTTATCATCTCTCACAGCATAATCGTTTACCTTTTGATAAGGTTTCTAAAATATTGAAAATTATTTACGAAGTTGCCCAAGAACAAAAATTCAATATTCATATAGGAGATGACAAAGGAAGCAAGCAAAAAGGTTGTGAAACCTACTATCAGATTGTTGAGAAAATCAATCAAACAATAGGACAATCTACTATTAATTCACTCAAAAAAAATATATTTCCTGATTTTGAAGCGATGGGCTTCATAGAACGCTTTGATAAAAATGGAAAAATTATTGATAAAAAAGTGGATAGCAAAAAAACAATCTATTCTGTAAAACTTACTCCTTTAGGGAAAAGATATGTTTTTGAAAATAATCCAAAGGAACAGTACCGAATGTATATCAAAGCCACAGAAAAAATTTTACAGAAAATTATTGATGACCTTTTTATTTTGCTGTATCAAGAGTTTGATAGTATTAGTGTTTGGGAATTTATGTTTATTTTCTCCGACCCAGATATATCCTTAGAGAGAAAAACACAACTTATCAAGAAAAGTCGTCAAATGACTAATTTACAACATATTCATTTGAGGAATGAAATACAAAACATTTTTAAAGAAATCAATCAAACTGCCAAAAATAAAACAGAAAAAAGAGATTTCAGTAATTGGTATAATGAAACTTTACAAATTTTGAATTTGCTTAATCAAACTATTTATTTCAAAACCTTCAAAAAAACGGTTTTAATGCTTGCTCTTTCGCAAGAAGCATTAGAGTTCAATGCAACTCGTAGCGAAAATGCTAAGATAAAAGCTTTGCTCTGGCATGAAATCTCTCAAAAAAAATCCGATTACGAATTTCATCATATTTTTCCTTTGGAATATGCTACTTGTAATAAAGATTTAGAACTAATTGACGATTACAGAAACCTAATTTATATCTCTCAAAAATCACATAAAAAAATTCCTAAGAAAAATAATCTTTTTTTACAGATTGCCTATGAAAACAATCGGTTGATTTTACATAATCCTTTTGATAAAAATCTATTTCTTGACATTACTCATGATTCTGTTTTCAAAATTGATAATATTCCTGAAATGATTAACTATAACCGAAAAATATTAAATGAAGCAGTAAGCATTCTAAATAAAAATTGAATAAAAACCCAAAAAATCATTTTCCATTAACATTTCCTTGATATGTTTTGCTATTTTTGCAGGCAAAATAAACACATAGTTTTATGTTGAAACCACTTTTCACAATTCTGTTCTTTTTACTTTTGGTTCAAGGGGTTTTTTCACAAGCCAACTTATTACAATCGGGACCTATGGTAGGTTATTCGGAAATGAAGGAGGTTTTGCTTTGGGTGCAAACCAAAAGCAGTGCCAAAGTAAAATTTGCCTATTGGGAAAAAGGCAATGCTACTAAAAAAACATTCACCGACGAAGTTACCACCAAAGCCGAAGAAGCTTTTACAGCTCGCCTTATCGCCAATCAATTAGAGCCAGGCAAACGCTATGAATATGAACTTTATATCAACAATCAAAAAGTAACTAGACCTTATCCTTTGGAGTTTCAGACGCAGGTGTTATGGCAATATCGCACCGAACCGCCTAATTTCAAATTTGCCACAGGTAGCTGTTTGTACATCAATGATACCCCCTACGACCGCCCTGGTAAGCCTTATGGCAGTAATTATGAAATACTTACTCGTATTTACGAACAAAAGCCTGATTTTATGCTTTGGCTGGGAGATAACATCTATCTGCGAGAAGTAGATTGGGGAACGAAATCAGGTATTTTGTACCGTAATACGCATACACGCTCTACGCCTGAATTACAACCATTATTAGGTTCAGTTCATCATTATGCCATTTGGGACGACCACGATTACGGACCTAATGACTCCGACAAGAGCTACCCACTGAAAGATCTCTCTTTGGAAGCCTTTAAGTTATTTTGGGGAAATCCCAACTATGGTGTTGCTAACTCGCTCGGTAAAGGTATTACAGGTACTTTCGTGTGGGCAGATGTGCAATTCTTTCTCCTTGATGACCGCTATTTCCGTACTGCTAACAATAACTTTGCAGGCAATAGGTGTATCCTTTGCGATGAACAAGTAGAATGGCTTATCAATGCTCTTGCTCATAGTCAGGCTTCTTTCAAAGTAATTGCTGTAGGCGGTCAGTTTTTGAGTTCATCTAAAAGCAAAGAAAATTTTATCAACTTCCCCGAAGAGCGTCAGAAAATTCTTGATGCGATTGCGAAAAATAAAATTTCAGGAGTAATTTTTCTCACAGGCGACCGCCACTTCACCGAACTTTCTAAAACTCCTACCAATCCTCCTATTTACGACTTAACAGTCTCACCGCTTACTTCGGGAACTTTCAACCCTGAAAAAGAACAAAACGAATTACGAGTGCCTAATACTTTGGTTACAGAACATAATTTTGCTCTCATTGAAGTTACTGGCAAACGCAAAGAACGAGTAATGACCATCAAAATTATCAACAAAGATGGCAAAGAACTCTGGAAACAAGAAATCCACGAAAAAGACTTACAATATCCGAAAAACTAAATTTTGCAAGACGGCAACAACAACCCATTCGTTGCCGTCTTGATTTTTATACCCTTCTTTCAAAACTTCTAAAAATTTTGCACGCAAAGCCTTTTTTGCTTACCTTTGAAGCCAAACCAACTTTTTTGGTATATGACTTCTATACTTGGCATTATTCCTGCTCGTTATGCTTCTACGCGTTTTCCCGCGAAGGCTTTGCACGAAATTAAGGGTAAGTCTATGATTCAACGCGTGTATGAGCAAGCGGCACAATCTAATTCGCTTTCTAAACTCGTAGTAGCCACCGACCATAAAAAAATCTATGACCACGTGCTTGATTTCGGCGGACAAGCTATTATGACCTCTACCAAACATCCCAGCGGCACGGACCGTTGTTTTGAAGCTCTACAAAAAATTGAAGGCAGTTTTGATTACGTTATGAATATTCAAGGAGATGAACCTTTCATTCAGCCTGAACAAATTGATACCCTTGCCAAAGTGCTATTAGATAGAAAAGGCGTTGAACTTGCCACGCTTATCAAAAAAATAGAAGATGAGGAAACTCTTTTTGACCCCAACGAGGTAAAAGTAGTTTTTGATGCCGAAATGGAAGCTGTTTATTTCAGCAGACATCCTATTCCTTATCTACATCAAGTTCCTCAGGAAGAGTGGTTGCAAAAGTTTGACTACTACAAACATATCGGAATGTATGCCTATCGCAGTGATGTATTAGAAAAAATCACGCAATTAGAGCCTTCTAATTTAGAGCAAGCCGAAGGTTTAGAGCAACTACGTTGGTTAGAAAATGGCTTTAATATTCGCATTGCAATTACGGATATTGAAAGCTACTGCATTGATGTTCCCGAAGATTTAGAACATCCTGCAATCAAGGATTTTATAAAAGGCTTAAAATAAAACTTATTTAATGTTAGGTCAAAGTTTTAAGTTTGAAGATGCAAAAATCAGCTTTACTTATTATCTTTTCATAGAGCTTTGAAAAATTATAACTAAACTTTTCTGAGATTTTAATAAAAATTGCAATAAATCAATACATTGACACATAAATCAGAGAAAATTTAAGCAGTATCTATCATACAATTATAGGGAATACAGAGAAATACAGAACTTAACTATCCAATAAAGGTTTTGATTTTTCATAAGTTACAAAAAATTAAAAGTCAGAAACTTGAATTCAAGAAATTTTCAATACCATTTTCGTTCATTATAGTAGAGCAAATGATATTTTTCTCTTGAAGCATAAATGGTATATTTGTAAAATTTTTTTTCAAAACTAGCCTTATTTTTACAACTGGCAAAAATAAAAAATGTGTTCTAATGATAGCTCCTTGGGAGAGGGGGTAGGGAGGGAGGTTGTTCGTTCCTCTTCTTTGGAGAGGGAATTAGGGGGTGAGGTTGCTCCCCCTGATTCTTTGGAGAGAGCGACAGGGGATGAGGTTGTTTCCTCCGCTTCTTTGGAGAGGGTGATAGGGAGTGAGGTTGTTTCCCCTGCTTCTTTGGAGAAGGAATTAGGGGGTGGGGTTGCTCCCCCCTGATTCTTTGGAGAGAGCGATAGGGGATGAGGTTGTTTCCTCCGCTTCTTTGGAGAGGGTGGTAGGGGATGAGATTGTTCCCTCTGATTCTTTGGAGAAGGAATTAGGGGGTGGGGTCGCTCCCCCTCTCGATTTGTGTGGGGGCTGGGGGGTGAGGTTACTATTCCTACTGTTGCTTTCGTGTCCTTCTCTTGCCCAAGAACGTTGCAAAAAAATTGCCCTCACTGATAAAATTACTGACACACTCACTATTTTGCCTAACAGCTTTCGCTTTCAAAGTACAGATACTTCGCTGAAAATTATCTTTGACTTTTCCCGCAATGAAGCCTTTTGGCAAAGCAAGCAAAACTACACTGCCCAAGATAGTATTATGGTATGTTACCAAGTTTTGCCTTTCACTTTACATCAAAAACAACAAAAGCGTCCCAGCGTAGATACGCTTACTTTTTTCATTGTACCGCTAACTCCTATTACACAACAAAGTTTGCTTAAAGAACGAGAAGAGATTTTTTCTACTGATAGCATACAAAAAACAGGGGCTATTTACAGAGGTATTGCTGTGGGCAATCAGCAGAGTGCAGTAACTAATTCTACGCTCAATTTGCAATTAGAGGGTAAGTTAAGCTCTGAAATTAGTTTGAAAGCTCTCATTACCGACCAACAAGTACCTTTTCAGCCCGAAGGTAACACACAACAAATTCAGCAGCTTGACAAAGTTTTAGTAGAACTGCAAAGTAAAACGACTACCTTGCAAGCAGGTGATATTGTAATGCAAAATCAACCTTCGGAATTTTTGCGATTTTACAAAAATGTGCAAGGCGTGCAATTAGAAAATGTTCAGAAATATGCCGATAGCTCGCAATCTAAAACGACTTTGGGTGTTGCTCTTGCCAAAGGTCGTTTTGCCTCAACGGCAGTTACCCCCATAGAGGGCGTACAAGGTCCTTACCGCTTGCGAGGAGCAAACAATGAACGTTTTATCGTAATTATTGCCAACACCGAACAAGTTTATGTGGATGGCAAACTGCTTCGGCGTGGCTTTGATGCTGACTATGTAATTGACTATAATCTTGCCGAAATTACCTTCAATCCTAACATCCTCATTACGCAATACACTCGCATACGCATAGATTATGAATACACTGAACGCAATTACAGCCGTACAAATCTAAAAGCCTCTCACAGCCAGCAGTGGAAAAATTTAGAAATTTTTGGTCAATACTACGCCGAAACCGATAATCCTCGCAATCCACTGACATTGAGGCTCACTGACGAACAGAAATTACAACTTTCCCAAATTGGTGATAACCTTCAACAAGCCTTTCTGAGTACAGCCGACTCGGTGGGGTTTTCACAAAATGCTATTCTCTACGAAAAAAAAGATACGCTCACCGCTTCGGGCTTGTATGAAGGAATTTTTGTATATTCGCAAAATCCGCAAAAGGCTTATTGGCAAGTTACTTTTACAGAGGTAGGAACTAACAAGGGTAATTACATTCTCAAAAGCACTTTGCAAAATGGCAGAATTTTTCAGTGGGTAGAACCTATTGGGGGCATTCCACAGGGCAATTTTGAGCCACTTGCTTTGATACCCCTTCCACAAAAACGACAAATGATAACCACAGGACTGCATTTCAAGCCTACTGAATTTGAAAAAATCTCTGCTGAAATTGCTTTTTCGCAAAGAGATTTGAACCGCTTTTCTAAAATAGGTGATGAAGATAACAATGGAACTGCCTTCAAAATTTTGGCACAGCAAAAAAATCGGTTTCGTTGGGGCAAATATCAACTACAAAAAGCCATTTCTTACGAATACAATAGCCCTACTTTTTTGCCCATTGATAGATTTCGCCCTATTGAGTTCAACCGAGATTGGAACTTGAATTTAGACACTTTGAGCCTACCCGACCAAAAAACTGAACATATTGCTCACGCTGAAATTACTTTGCAAAAAGATGCTCAAAACTTCGTTACTACCAAACATTTCTACCGCAACCGCAATCAAACCAACGAGGGTTTTCAGCATTACTTGAATTTTGCTCAAAAACTTGGGAATTTCAGTTTCAAAGGAGATTTTTTTGCCTTGAATGCTCTCCAAAAACAGCAAACTAATCTTGCCTTATGGCAAAGAGCAAGCGTAGAAGTGGCTCATCAAAGCAAAAAGTGGCAAAAAGGATATGCCTTTAATTTAGACAAAAACACACTTCGCAAGCGTGAAAATGACTCTATTTTCTTTACAGCTATGCACTTTGACGAACATAAATTCTTTTTGCAAACTGCTGATAGTCTTTCTACGCGTTTTCGCACCGAATACAGCTACCGCACCGATAACCAACCCGTAGCGGGCAAAATGCAACTTCGCACCATTGCTCAAACCTTTCAGAGTATTTTGCAAACGAAACCGAGCGTTAAACAAAATTTCAAACTGCAAGCTACTTACCGCAATGTACAAAACTATATTTTTTCAAATCAGAGTGAGGAAAACCTTATGGGTAGGGTGGAGTGGCAACGCAATTTGTGGCAAAGAAATATTCGTTCCGAATTGGTGTGGCAAAATGTAGCGGCTCGTGAATTACGTAGGGAATTTAGTTTTATTCAAGTACCGACAGGACAAGGCACACATACGTGGCGTGATGATAATGGCAATGGCATTGCCGAACTCAACGAATTTTATTTGGCTCTCAACCCCGATGAAAGACAATATGCCAAAATTTTCACTCCTACCGACAGCTACATTAAAGCCTTTTCTACTGATTTCAATTACCGACTCAATGTGCAAATGCCTACAAATTGGCTCAGTGCGACAGGCTTGAAGCGAATTTTAGCCCAATTTTCGCTCAATGGAAGTGCTTTAATTCGCCGAAAAACCATTGAAGCCGATTTTTTGAAGCGAATTTTTCCTTTTTCGGCTATTCAAGACCAAAATTTACTTTCAGCACAAGAAAATTTGAGAGGTATTTTATTTTTCAAAAGAGGTAATCCTGATTTCGGAGCAGATGTAAATTTTAGCTCTGCCAAACAAAAACAACTCCTCACCAACGGCTTTGAGACACGTCAGCAACAGGAAGTTGGCTTCAATTTTCGGAAAAATTTGAGCAAAAAATGGAACTTTCAATGGCAAAACAAACACAATCAACTTCGCAACGCTTCGGATTTCTTGCTTAATCGGAATTTCTGGATAGAAACTTGGGGATTTCAGCCACAATTTGCCTATCAGCCCAACCAAAACTTACGAGTTTCTGTAAGCAATTTGCAAGCCTTCAAAAATAATCTTTTGGGCAACGAAAAAACACATCAACAGGAGTGGAGTAGCGAAATTCGTTGGAGTAAGCCTGCTTCTTTTGTATTTTCGGCACAAATTCGGTGGGTAAATATGGATTTCAGGGGAGAAACGCAGTCGCCTGTAGCTTATGAAATGTTAGAAGCATTGCAAGCAGGGCAAAATTGGGTTTGGACGGCTTCTTACCAACAAAAACTTGCTAATGGCTTGCAAATCAATTTCCTCTACAATGGCAGAAAAATGCCTAATACTCCTCGTATTATTCATTTTGGACAGGTGCAAGCAGGTGTGTTATTTTAAAAACTTTTGTATTTTTGAAAAAAATCTATTATGCAAACAGATAAACTCGTTGAAATGCTTGTAGGACAAGAACCAGTTACAAAGGCATTTATCCAAAAAGTTTCAGAATACGACTCTTTTTCCAGCCAAGAACTGCTTGATAGAGCAAACGAAGGACAAATGGATATAAAAGGTGATATCTATTTCACACTTTCCGAAGAAGATAGGTTGATAATTTTTCTTATCATTACCAGTAGAATTTTACAGGGAGAAAATGTTACTCCTTTTCATAAAAAATTTGTAATGGCAATTTTTTGGGCATTTAGCTATCTAGATGATAAACTCTTGAAAATTATTCTTTGTGCTTATCATTTGCCCATTATCAAAGAAAGCATTTGGAATAGTGTAAATAGCAATCAAAGAACCCTTTGGAGTAGAGTGCTTGATTGGAAAACCAGATTGAAAAGTATTCAAAGAATGCCTTATTTGCCACAAGATATTTTTACAGACTTGCAACAGGTTGCTCAAAAATTAGAAGGAGATCTTCACAATAGTAACGATAATGATAAAGACATCTCTAAAAAAGAATTTCAAGCATATCAAGCGATTTTTAACAACATTCTACAAGATAGAACCAAGCCTTTACCACCCAAACTTCCGCCTATTGGAGAGTTTTTAGCTAAACACAATAATAAAGGCGAGTAGGTTTTTACTCGCCTTCGGATATGTAAAACTATCTTCCACTTCTTCCTCCTGTCCTTGTTCCTCCTGAAGAACCTCCACTTCTCCCACTACTGAAGCTACTTGAAGAGGAAGTCCTTTCTCTACCGCTACCCCAAGAAGATGAATTTTCAAAATTGCTGTTACTTCTACCAAACCAAGAGTTTCTATTGGACTCAGAATCACCTCTATATCTCTCTGAATTTCTATTATAACGTTCTGAACTGCTATTGTTACTTTCTACTTTTATTCTACCAGTCCGAATTTCATTGCTTTCAGTAGGGTTGTAAGTGTTTGACGAGTAATTTCTCGTTCTACCTCCTGAAATTATTCTTCCCCCTTGATTATTGTCATTGTTGTTGTTGCTTTCGTTGATGTTAGTATTATTTTGCAATCTTGGGTTGGGCGTATTTCTGATAAAACTATTACCTCTACCTGCTGAAGCCCGAGGTGCCCCAACCACAACAGGGCGATTATCACTCCAAACCCAAGGATTGTTAGCCCAAGTATTGTTCCAATTATTCCAGCCCCAATAGTTCCAGCCCCAACCATAACCAACTGACCAACCACTACCCCAACCTACATTCCAATAAGGATTACTCCAACTATTTCTGTACCAAAAAGGGTCGTTCCACGTATTCCAAGTATTCCAATAACAAGGACTATTCCAAGTAGCATACCAACAAGGATTATTCCAAGAGTTACAGCCTACTCCCCAACCCCAACTATTACAGTTCCAACAATTAGTATTATTCCAAGAGTTGTAATTTTTCCAATTATTACTCTGGCTACTTATAGGTGTATATAAACTGCCTCCCTGAGACACAGGATAATCCAAAGCATCAGGATTAGCAAAGTTGCTAATCGGCTTTTGGTCGTAATCGGCATTGTAGGCGTCGGCAGTTAAGCCACCATCTTCCAAAATTTTTTGATTCTGACGAACTTTGGCTTTTTTAGCATCCATCTCTACAAAATATACATCATCATATTCATCACCTTGCGTAACTATTCTTCCTTGCGAAGCACAAGAAAAAACACCTAATGCAAGCAAAACGTAATATACCCAATGACTTTTCATAAGCGTAGAAGTTTGATATCCATTTTTAATACAAACAAAAATCAAGCCACTTGGGTTCGTACTTTCGAATAAAAACTAACCTCCTACCTATTTTTGCAGAAACATTGCATAAATCACCTAAAATTTTTTGTATATTGCCGCTGAAAAAAGAAGAGTTTCCTGTTAAATGCTCTTTTTACGATGCAAGTTACAAATAAGAGTTTCTGTACAGATACTTTAATAATAGGCGATAGTTTAAAGATTTTATCTAATTGGCAAAGCGAAAGTATTGATTTGGTGATTACCTCTCCTCCTTATTTTCAACAAAGAGATTACGGCAACGGAGAACAAGGTATTGGTAATGAAAAGAGTGAAGCAGAATATCTGTACAATCTTTTGACAATTTTTGAAGAATGTGTAAGAGTAACCAAACCAACGGGTACTATTGTTTTCAACTTGGGCGATAAATATATTGAAGGAGGTCTTTCTTTACTTCCTTACAAATTTGCTATCAGAGCTATTGAAAGCAAGAAAGTTTTTTTAGTAAATCAGGTTATATGGTCAAAGTCAAATCCTACGCCTCGTCAGGATAAACGTAAGCTCATACAAGCCACTGAACCTTTTTTCATCTTTGCCAAAACAAAAAACTACTACTTCAACATTGATAACTACTTGAAACACTTAGATAATTTCAAAAAAGCTAATAAAAATAAGCCAAGTGAAAAATTAGGTAAGCACTACTTTGAACTTATTGAGAAATCGGATTTAAGCGATGCAGAGAAAGAAAATGCTAATAAAGCTCTTCAAGAGGCTATTTTGGCAGTGCATAGAGGTGAGATTGATGGCTTCAGAATGAAAATTAGAGGCATACACAAAGAGGCTTACGGAGGAATGGATGGAGGGAGAAATCAACAAATTAGGCGAAATGGTTTCACAATTATTAAGATATTGGGTAATAGACTGAAAAAAGATATTATTGAGTGCCCTGTGGAAATCACCAAAGATAATGCTCATCCTGCGGTGTATCCTTTGTATATTGTGCAAGAGCTAATCAAGCTATTGAGCAAAGAAAATGATGTGGTTCTTGACCCTTTTTGTGGTAGTGGTACTACTTGTATAGCCGCTAAAAACTTAAATCGTAGATACATCGGTATAGACATCAATCCCGAGTACGTGTCTTTGGCTCAGAAAAGGCTACAAGAAGCAGATTTCTGCCAAGAGTTATTCATATGAAAAAATTATGAAGGAAAGAGAGATTTTGCAACAAGCCTATCAACAAGCCCAGTCGTTAAATATTGAAGAATTTGATTGGAATATCAGAAAAGATGTAGATGTACTTATTGAAAACATAGAAAAAAATAAATCTTTAGTTGCCGCTGTGATAACAAGTCTTTTGAAAAAAATCGTCCAACCTACCCAAGATATTCGTTTGCATAGAACTGATTTTGAACAAGGTTATTCGGCAAGAATCTTAGATACACAAGTGACAACTCCTTTTTTCAAAGAAAAATTTCCTCGTTACGCTAACAAAGAAACTGCCTTTCTAACACTTGCTACTCGGGAGCGTATACGCTGGGATAAACAAGAAGGGCAAAATCTCAAAATAAGAAACCAACTTCTCAAAGAAAGTTTCTTGAACATATTTGAACAAATTGAGGTACATCAAGCTAATCCTCAAATGTATTTACATTATATTTTGGCAAAACTTATTCATTTATCCTCACAGGAAAATCAAACAATAGATTATCTAAACTTATCCATTACTTGTTCTAAAATCAACATTTATTCTGTCCTTCAATTATTGAAAGAGTTTTTTTCTACACCACAGAGCTCTCGTTTGCCTGTAATAGCGATTTACTCTATTTATGAGGTGCTTATGAATAAATTTGAACGCTATAAAGATAAAAAACTTCTACCTTTACAAGTACATACTTCCCCAGACAAGTACACATTAGGAGATATTGAAATCTACACAGAGAGTAATCAGCCATTTGAAATTATAGAAATTAAGCACAACATACCTATTGAAAAAAATATTATTCTTGATGTTTGCAAGAAAATCAGCAATTTACCTGTAAATCGTTATTATATTCTCACTACTTTTGAAAATACTTTTAGTGATGCAGAGACAGAAATGCAAATAGTGAGTTATATTTCAGAAATATTGAAGCAAACAGGCACAGAAATCATTGTGAATGGTATAATTGCTTCACTCAAATATTATTTACGTTTTATTGATGACTACACTATGTTTTTACAAAGCTATACTGATAACTTGAAAACAGATTTTCTGAATTCTACCAAGATTAAAAGTTTTCACTTATCAGTATGGCAGGAATTATTAGAAAAATATGAAATCTTATTCCAAAATCAGAACAAACTAGAATGAATAGAAATCTCTTCAATTCTATCATTGCATTTTTAGGTTATTTTTTATTTCACGTGTTTGTGGCTCGTAAGATGTATTTAGGAGGAGTAGCATTTAATTATGTGTATGTAGGATATTTACTTACGTTAAATCCGGCTATTACCAAAAGCCAAATGCTTTTAGTAGCTTTCGGAATAGGCTTACTGATAGATTGGTTTGAATACTCACCAGGTATTCATGCTTCGGCTTGTGTGTTTTTGGCTTTTGTACGTCCTTACCTGATTGGCTTACTCGCTACGCGTACGCGTGTAGATGTAGAAGAGATTCGTGAGATTTCTATTCGGGAAATTGATTTTATCAATTTTTTGCTTTACGCAGGCTTACTGATAGTATTTCATCATTTTATTGTATTTTCCTTAGAGGCTTGGACAAGCAAATTGCTTTGGCTTACCTTGCAAAAAACCTTTTTTAGCAGTATTTTTACGTTGATTTCTGTTGTTTTGGTGCAATATTTATTCTTTTCAAGCAGAAGATAATGGAGGGCGAAAGAGGTTCAGAAAAAAGATTTGTTTTTTATGCGATTTTTGGTTTCGTAGGGCTTACCCTGCTGATAAGGTTGTTTATCATGCAGGTGCTTGAAGACAAGTATCAAGAATCAGCAGAGGCAAATGCCATTCAAAAACAAACCGTCTATCCCGATAGAGGCTTGATTTTTGACCGCAATGGCAAACTCATTGTCTATAATGAACCCGTCTATGATTTAATGGTGATTCCTCGTGAGGCTCGCTTGCCCGATACTATGGAATTTTGCAGGCTTTTTGGCATTAGCAAACAAGAATTTATTGATAAAATCAAAGCTATACGTGCTGTTGCTCCCGAAGGTGTATTTTTCTCTCAACTTTCCAAAGTAGATTTTGCCAAAGTCCAAGAAAAATTGAGTGATTTTCCTGGTTTTTATGTTTCTCGCCGTACCGTAAGGGTTTATACGAGCAATGCTATGGCAAATGCTTTGGGTTACATTGCTGAAATTAGCCCCGAAGAACTTAAAAGAGATAGCAGTCAGTATTACCGACCAGGTGATTATGTTGGCAAAAGTGGCATTGAGGCAAGTTACGAATATTACTTGCGAGGTGAAAAAGGGGTGAGATATCAACTCAAAAACCGCTTCAATCAAGTAGTAGGAAGCTATCAGAATGGGCAGTTGGATAAACCCGCTATTGCAGGAGAAAATTTGATTAGCAGTGTAGATATTGAACTGCAAAAATATGGTGAAGCCTTAATGGTCAATAAAACAGGAGCCATTGTAGCTATTGAACCCCAAACAGGTGAAATTTTAGCTCTCATTACCTCTCCTTCTTACAATCCGAATTTGCTTGTAGGAGACGATTTCAAGAAAAATTTTGCATCTATTAGTCGCCACCCTGATTTACTTTTGTTCAATAGAGCGACACAATCGGCTTATCCACCTGGTTCTACTTTTAAGACCGTGCAAGCACTCATTGGTTTGCAAAATGGTGTTTTGAATGATACATTACGCTTGCCTTGTAACTGGTCATTAGTGAAATGCCACCCACACCCCTACTGGACAACCCCTCAAACTTCCATTCAATATTCCTGCAATCCATTTTATTACCAAACTTTCCGCAAAATTGTTCATCAGAAGGGAGAAAGTTTTGAGGCATTGCAGGCAGGTTACAAGCAATGGCGAGAGCAAGTCTTGAAATTTGGCTTTGGCAGGAAATTAGGCGTAGATATTGCCGATGAAGGTTCGGGCAGTATTCCGCAGGTAGAACGCTTTAACAAAATGTACAAAAACAATTGGAATTTCTCTAACATTTATTCTTTGAGCATAGGGCAAGGCGAAATGGGCGTAACTCTGCTTCAAATGGCAAATTTGGCTTGTATTATTGCAAACAAAGGTTACTATTACATACCACATTTAATTAAAAGCATCGGAAAATCAGGGAAGCCTTTGCCCCAGTATCAAGTTAGGCATAGTGTAGGCATAGATGAAAAACATTTTGAACCTATTATCAAAGGAATGGCAGGAGCATTTAAGGCAGGCACCGTGGGACCTATGGCACAAGTGGTAAATCTGTATGCAGGGGATATTTGTGCTAAAACAGGCACCGTACAAAATCCTCATGGTGAAGACCACTCTACGTTTATAGCTTTTGCCCCTTGCGATAATCCTAAAATTGCCATAGCCGTATATGTAGAAAATGCAGGTTTTGGAGGAATTTGGGCGGCAACCATAGCTTCGCTCATGATGCAAAAATACCTGAAAGATACCACCAAAGTCAAAATTCAGCCTTGGCAGGTAGGCAGAATTGAGGCAACTGAAAAAATGGTTCTAGAAAAAGTTTTCAACCGCAGAGAACTTTTACGCTTAGATAGTATCCGAAAAGCCGAAAAACGCAAACAAGATAGCATCAAAGCTATCTTACGCAAAAAAGAACAAGAAGAAGAAATTTATGATGATAATCAGCTCAACCCGCAATAGCAGAAATCCACTCAATAATTTAGATGTTGTTTCGGTTTTTGTATATTTGATTTTGGTTGTTTGGGGCATTATGAGCATTTATTCAGCCTCCTACAATGTAGAAAACCCCAAACCTTTCTATGATTTTAGCAGTTTTGCGGGCAAGCAATTTATTTTTGCCCTAACAGCAATAGGCTTAATTATTTTGGTATTTCTTTTGGATTACCGCCTATTTGAAGATTTTGCATATATTTTTTATGCTCTCTCTATTTTGTTACTGATTGCAGTAGTGCTTTTCGGAAAAGTAGTAAAAGGACAACAAAATTGGATTCAGATAGGTCCTGTGAGTATGCAACCTACTGAATTTGCTAAATTAGGAGTTTCGTTGGCATTAGCGAGATTTCTTGGAGCACCAGGCTCTAAACTTACCGATAAAAAAATTTGGCTCGGTATAGGAATTATTTTCATCATTCCTGCTTTGCTTATTCTCAAACAAGGCGATTATGGTTCGCTTATGGTGTTTGTGCTTTTAGAACTTGCTTTGTACCGCGAAGGTATGCCTTTTTGGGTGATTACTTTGCAAATTGTAATTGCTATTCTTTTCGTACTTTCTTTGCTTATCAAGCCTGTGTATTTAGCTTTTGGGTTATTTTTTGTTTTTGTGGCAATTACGGGTGTTATGCTGCTAATAAGACGCAAAGTTGAGCGAAGTGAGTGGATTGTACTAATTGCAGGGTTCTTGTTAGCGGCAATGTTTGTAGTTTCTGTACCCAAAATCTTTGCCAAACTCAAAAAATATCATCAAGAACGCATTATGGTATTACTTGACGAAGATGCTGTAGATAAAAAAGGAGGAGCTTATTACAACCTGCAACAATCCAAAATAGCAATTGGTTCAGGTGGCTTTTGGGGAAAAGGGTTTTTAGAAGGCACACAAACTAAATATGATTTCGTCCCTGAGCAACACAGCGATTTTATTTTTTGTACCGTAGGAGAGGAATTTGGTTGGGCTGGTAGTTTTTTGGTTATAGTGCTATTTATGATTTTACTTTTTCGGGTAGTAATGATTGCTGAAAGACAACGCAGTCGTTTTGCCCGAATTTACGGGTATTGTGTAGCGTCTATCTTTTTTGCTCATTTTGCTTTCAATCTCTCTATGACCGTAGGGCTTTTCCCCACAATTGGAGTGCCTTTACCTTTCATGAGTTACGGAGGCTCTTCGTTATGGAGTTTTACATTGATGTTATTTATATTGCTCAAATTGGATATGCATCGCAATAGACTTTTCAGCAGAGATTGAATACACTATAATTTAACTTCCCCTAATTTTCAGATACTTTTTATACTACACTCAACGAAAAAAGGTTTTGATTTTTTATAAATAGCAAATAATTAAAAATCAAAATTTTATGTTCAGAAAATTTGCAAAACCACTTTTGGTTTAGTATAAATGAAAAATATTTTCAGAGTAAGTTAGTATCAAAAACACGCTCTGAGTTGTTGAGCAAAGCCGAGATACTAAAAGAGTGATTTTGATACTACTCTCTCAAAATCACTTTTCATTCAGTATAACATTCAAGAATATCAGCCTAATGTCTTATGTAAAAATTTGTACTTATCCAAAATATGGGTGCTTCATTCACACAAGAGACAACAACATTTATACTGCAATAAAAGTTGAGGAATTTCTATTTTCCGTTGTTGTTTTTAGGCAAAATCATTTTCAGCAAGGACGTAAGTTGGTCTTTGAGGTCTTTGCGATGTACGATGAAATCTAAAAAGCCGTGTTCTAAGACAAATTCAGCTGTCTGGAAGCCCGAAGGCAAATCTCTGCCAATAGTTTCACGAATAACCCTAGGACCTGCAAATCCAATCAAGGCATTTGGTTCAGCAATATTGAAATCGCCCAACATAGCAAAAGAAGCCGTTACCCCGCCTGTGGTAGGGTCGGTAAGTAAAGAAATGTAAGGTAATCCTGTTTTATCAAACAAGGCAAGTTTAGCGGCAGTTTTTGCCATTTGCATCAGCGAAAAACCTGCTTCCATCATTCTTGCCCCGCCTGAACGTGAAATAATCAGCAAAGGCAGGCGTTTTTCTATACAAAAATCAATAGCCCGAGCTATTTTTTCTCCTACTACCGAACCCATTGAGCCACCAATAAATTCAAAATCCATACAGCCAATCATAATTTCAATGCCATTCATTTTGCCATAAGCGGTTCGGATAGCGTCATTAAGCCCCGTTTTACTTTTAGCTTCGGCAAGACGAGTAGGATAATCTTTGCTATCTACAAATTTAAGTGGGTCTGCCGAAGTCATATTGGCATTGATTTCGGTAAATTCGTTGTTATCAAAAAGAATGGCAAAATACTCCGCTGAACCAATTTTTTCGTGATAGTTGCAGTTAAGACAAGTATAAAGATTGGCTTCTAATTCCCTTGTGAGCATTACCTTTTTGCAAGAAGGACACTTATACCATAGCCCATCCGGAGACTCTTTTTTTTGCGAAGTAGGCGTAAGAATACCTTTTTCCTGACGAATAAACCAACTCATTTGTTTTGTGTTTATGTTGGCGTGCAAGTTACAAAATTTTCAAAAACAAGAAAGTCTTGCGTAAGGAAAGAAAATTTGCTGATAAAAATTAGCAAAAACATTTTTGGTAATTTGAGAGTTATTATGCATATTTGCAACACATCTGTAAGAAATTGAAGCAACTCATTACCATATTACTTTTCTCGGCAACACTTTTGCAACCCCTTCAAACTTTTTGGGTGAAGGTTTCTTTTGAATTGAACAAAAATTTCATTGCAAAAAATCTTTGTGAAAATCGCTTCAAACCCGAACTCAAATGCGGTGGCAAATGCTATTTAATGAAAAAACTTGCCGAAAAGCAAAAACAAGAAAAAGAAACCCAAAAAGAACGTATTGAAACTCTTGTTTTCACGCCATTTTCCGAAAAATTACCTTCTTTTAGCTTCAAGCAAGATTTTCAAGAAATTAAAAGTTGCTTTCCTGTTGTAGAAATTCCTTTTGCTCTGCAAGAGTGCTTACTTAGCACTTTTCGCCCCCCTTGTGTTTAATCTGGTTTCTTCTGTTTTTTTACAAAATTTTATTTTTTAGTTCATCACCAACAGCTTGTAAAATATTCAGACTTTACAACCTGGGTGCATCTTTTGCTTAAAAGCTACATGCATTTACAGAGCCATATTGTGTTTTTTTCATATCAAATAGACCTAAACTTTCAAAATTTATGAAACAAAGTCTTTTCAAAATCGGACTTTTAGTCCTTGTCGTGGGCTTTTTTGCCTGCAAAAAGAAACACACTGAACCCGCCCCCGACCCCAACAAAAAGGGAAGTGCCGAAGTATATTTTGATAACTTTGTAGGTTCGCAAGAACTGAAACTTAATGTATCTTACAACAACCCTATCACAGGAGAAAGTTTTACGCCCACTTTGCTGAAATACTTTATCAGCAATATTGAACTCAAAACGGCTAATGGCACTACTTTCGTTGTACCCCAAGAACAAAGCTATTTCTTGATAGACCAAGAAAATCCTGCAAGCAAAAAATGTATGATTTCCGAAATTCCTGAGGGAGATTATAGTGAAATCACTTTTTTGGTAGGAGTAGATAGCTTACGCAATACTAAACCTACTCCTGAACGTACAGGGGTATTAGATATTTCAGGAGCGGCACAAGGTATGTATTGGAGTTGGAATAGTGGCTATATTTTTGTGAAATTTGAAGGAAACTCACCTCAATCTGCCGCAACAGACAATAAATTCCGCTATCATATTGGAGGTTTTGGAGGATATTCTTCACCTACTATTAACTGCATTCGCAAAGTTACTTTAAGTTTTGGTAATGACCGCCTCAAAGTGCGTCAAGGAAAAACACCTTCTTTGCACTTGATTGCCGATTTCCTTAAATTTTTCAATGGCAATTATCAACTTAAAATTGCCAACAACCATACTATAATGTTTAATCCGTTGGGCGTGCAAATTGCTAAT
>JANWZC010000079.1 GCA_025054975.1 Raineya sp. | reverse complement strand
TTCTACTACATTTGTACCGCTACGTGTAACGGCATTCACACCGCCCCCCACAAATCCACTCTGACGCACATCATAAGGAGCAAGCACCACTTGAATTTCCTTGATAGCATCAAGACTAATAGGTTGCGTACCTGTTCTACCGCCAGGAGTTCCTCTGTCGTTCAAGCCGAATACATCATTATTTACAGCTCCATCAATCATTACGTTGTTGTAGCGGTTATTTTGCCCTGCAAAAGAAAGTCCGCCATTGGCTTGTGCCGAAAACTGAGGAGTTAAACGCACAAAATCTTCCAACCCTCTTGAAAGCGTCGGCAAGGAGTTGATTTCTTCGGTAGAAATGTTAGTAGAAGCCCCTGTACGTGAGGCATCAAAAATTCTATCTTTCACGGCAACCACTTCAATAGCGGCAATCTCTTCTGTTTCTTCGGGGGCAATAAAATTGAGTTTCAAAGTTTGTCCGAGTTGCAAGTTAATGCCTTCTTGTTTCTGACTTTTGTAACCTATGGCTTCTACGGTGATAGTGTAAGGTCCCCCTGTTTTCATGTTCGGAATAAAAAACTCACCTGCTTCGTTACTAACAGCTCCATAGCGTGTGCCTGTGGGCTGGTGAATAGCAATAATTGTTGCCCCAATAACAGGCTGTTTCTTATTATCTTTCACGGTGCCTTCCAAAGAGGCAGTGGTAATTCCTTGTCCATTGCCCTGCAAGCTATACAAAGCCCAAAATGCAAAAAACAATGAGTAGCGTAAAATTTTTGACATCATACAACACAATTTAGTGAAACTCGCCGTAAAGTTAGTAATTTCCATTTTACTGCTATATCAAAATGTATTAAATTAAAATTAACAAAACATTAGCTCGCTCGTAAAAATTGATTGGGATTGATAAATACTCTTAAAAAGGCTTGAATCAGCAAGGGGATAGCAGACATAGTGAGCGTAATTACAAATGCACTTATAAAGATACTGGGGGTTATTGGAGTGGTGTAGGCAAAATTTTTCAGCCACATTCTAATTACAAATTCTCCCAAAGGAATGGCAATGACAGCAGAAAAAAGCAGTAAAAGTATGAAATCTTTGGAAAGCAAGTAAAGCAGTTGCCAACGATTTGCTCCTAAAATCTTGCGAATAGCGATTTCTTTCAAACGCAATTCTGAAATGAAAAGCGACAGCCCCAACAAGCCCAATGAAGCTACTGTCGCTACCAAAAACGAAAAATATACCAAAACTTGTGCAAGTTTTTCCTCGTTAAGGTAGTGTTTGCGATAGTTTTCGTCTAAAAAAAAGTAGTTTAGGGGTTCGTTGGGTAAAAGTTCTTTCCAAGTTTTTTCCAAATACTCCAAAACATCTTCTCTGTGTTTGGGTGATACACTCAAAAACAAATTACCTATTCGGTTGCTAAGCACCAGCACCAAAGGAGAGATTTTTTTGTGCAAAGAACTTATATGAAAATTCTTGACTACTCCAATTACTTCTCCGATTACGTTTGGATTGCCATTTACATCACGACTGATTACAAAATTCTTTCCAAGTGGATTTGTCCAATTCATATAATTTGCAGCGGCTTCATTGATAATCAGAGGTACATTAGCCGTAGTATCTCTTTCGTCAAATTTGCGTCCTTGCAGAATTTCCAAGCCCATAACGTCAATGAAGTCTTTATTTACCGACATCCTGCCCATAACCACCTCTATCAATTTACCTTGGTTTTCTACCTCAAAACGAAATTGTGAAATTAGGTTTGTACCAATTATTTCGGCGGCATTAGCAATTTTGAATATATCAGGGCTTTGCATTAAAACACGCTTGAGCGTATCTAATTTCTCAAAAACTTCCTCACTTTTAGGCAAACGCAACACAAGCACTCTTTGGTTATCAAAGCCTAAGTCTTTGTTTTTTACAAAATTTAACTGCCGAATTACCATAATAGTAAAAGCAAAAATAACAATTGTAATGATAAATTGCATTGTCAAGAGAATTTTCCGAAACGAAAAGCGATATTTATACTTGGGAAGCATATTTTTCAAGCCCTCCAAAATGGGAATTTCCACCAAGTAAAACACAGGATATACCCCTGAAAGCAAAATCATTATCAGAAAAGTACCTATCCAAAATAATAAAAAACTACTACTAAATAAATTTTGCAGATTGAGCGGCGTTTCTAAAATTTTACTAAAATATGGCAAACTCAATTCGGTGAGCATAAGCGAGAGCCAAAAGGCAAGAAACACCAAAATAAGCGTCTCAATGAATAATTGTTGAAGTAGCTCTCTACGACTTTCACCAAAAATCTTGCGAATAGCAAATTCACGTATGCGTTGTGTGGAGCGAACTGCATTCAAATTAACAAAATTGATGCAAGCTACTACAATAATTAGTGAAGCTGTTGCTAGCAGAATGTACAAATAATTACGATTGGCATTCGGATAAAGTTCTGCTTCTAATTTAGAGTTGAGATAAATATCTTTGATGTCTTGCACAATGGGCTTCAAGAACATTTCTTCGGAAGGAAAATAGCGTTTCAAATAGCCTTCATAATACCACTGCCATCTTTGAATAATAAAAGCAGGTTTTTCCTGACAAGTAAAATAGGTATAAACCCAAGAGTTTTGTACGAATTTATCTGTATCGTTCCAAGAAATGAGAGCTTTGAAGCGAAAATGAGAAGTGGGAGGGCAAGCAACTACGGCTTTGACGGCATAGTCGCCGTCGTAGGAAAATGCATTTGTAGTACGAATTTGTAAGATTTTGCCGACAGGATTTTCAGAACCAAAAATTTCTTGTGCTAAATCTTGGGAAAGCACAATTTCCTTTGTCTCGGATTGAGTAAAAATTTTTTCTGTTGAACCTTGCAAAATGGGGCATTCAAATACCTTGAAAAATGAACTATCTGCAAAAAAAACATCTGCATAGTAGTTGCTCCTACCTTGATACGCTACAATAGTACCTTCGGTAGGTAGAATTTTGGTAACTTGCTCAATTTGAGGGAAAGCCTTTGACAAAGTGGGAGCTATGTGAGGTTCGGCAGCGGCAATACGCCGATATTCTTTACCCGACTTATAACGCACAGCTAAACGATAAATTTCTTTATTCCAGTGCTTGTCATAAGAAAATTGGTTGTCCAGGTATAACAAAATCAGCAAGGCAATGCCTGTGCCTAATGCCACACCCACCACATTCACAAATACGTACAAAGGTTTGGCAAGAAGCAAACGATATGATATGAGTAAAGCATTTAGCACAAAATTTGAAAATTTGTAATCTGATTTTCAGAATATTACATTTGATATTGATTTTTCAGTTTTGTTTTCAATTTTAGCAAATAATGGATTAGTTTTTCTTTTTCGGTATCCCAAAAAATTTCTGAATTCTGATAATTGCTTTCAGATGAAAACTTTGTAAAATCAATTTCTTGCCAAATTTGAGGTTTTTCAAAATCCACCCAAATTACTTTGGGATACTTGAACTCTTTGAAAAAATTTTCCCAAGCAGGGTTTTTCTGCACAATAATCCATTTTTGCCAAGCCATTGCCTCGTAGAATTTGGTCGGAATACGATTTCGGTAAGCCTTGTTCAACTCGTAAGGCATCAGCCAACAAGTACTTTTTGCAAAGTTTTGCTCTAAAATTTCATAAGATACAGGACTTGTAGAAACTTCCATTTGCAAGAAAGAATATTGCGATTTCAATTTCAAAAGTTGTTCAAATACATTTTTTCTGCTACACTTCCCAACAATTTTTAAGATGATTTCAGGATTTTTCTGATACATATTTTTTGCAAAATCTATGGCTTTCCACAAACCATATTCAGGGGCAAGCGTCCCTGAAAGCAAAAAAACTACATTCTTACTTTCTATTTTTGCAGTGTTGGGTTTCAGACATTTGTTTTCCAGCACTAAACCAGATTTCCTTACAAAACTTAATTCTTGTTCATAGCATTTTTCTGCTAAAAAAAAGCTATCCACTGCCAAAGCACAAATTTTTTCTATCCAACGAATTGCATAAGCAAGCACATATCTGAAAAAAGATAGCCTTTGATAAGTTTGTGTGTAAAGTACATTCAAAAAGTAATTTTCTTGCACATCATATATTAAATGTAACTTGTTACCCTGCAAACGCTGAAAAAACTTGTACAATACACAAAATAGTAAAATTTCCACAGCTCCACAAACTATCACTTGTGGCTTGATTTTACATAAATATTTGAGTATAACCCAGCCTGCCCACAAACGTTTGAAATCTTTGCGAGAAAAATTGAATACAGGATACAAATAAATATTGTTTTCTACTTTTTGCCTACTTAAATCACTTTGATAACCTATGCTGTGAATTTCAAAACCTTGTTCTGCAAAAGTGAGAGCAATCTTATGAAACAACCGAATATCGTCAGCAGGTTTGAGAACAGCAACAAAAGCCGCTTTGTAAGACATATTTGGGAGTAGTTAGTACAGAGTATTGAGTAGTTAGTACAGAGCGATTGTTTTTTTGAAAATCCACAAATATTTTTCAAAAACTTTTTTGCAAAACTAATAAAACCTATAAATTTGCGGGCGAATAAATCATTTCTGCGTATCACAATGGCAAATATAGGCAAAATTATCCAAATTATTGGACCTGTTGTAGATGTGAGCTTCTCAGCGGAAGGTTCTACGTTACCTGAAATTTTGAACGCTCTTGAAGTTACCAAACCGAATGGTCAGAAGGTTGTATTGGAGTGTCAGCAGCATCTCGGTGAAGACCGAGTACGTACTATCGCTATGGATAGTACAGATGGCTTACAAAGAGGTATGGAAGTAATTGATTTGGGACGTCCTATTGCTATGCCTATCGGAGAGGCTATCAAAGGAAGATTATTTAATGTGGTAGGTGAGGCAATTGACGGCTTACCCCAAGTGAATACTGGTAGAGTGCGTTCTATTCATAGTAAGCCACCTCGTTTTGAAGACTTAGCTACTTCTACGGAGGTACTTTATACAGGTATCAAAGTAATTGATTTGCTTGCTCCTTATGTAAAAGGTGGGAAAATTGGTTTGTTTGGTGGAGCAGGTGTAGGAAAGACCGTACTTATTCAGGAACTTATCAACAATATTGCCAAAGCCTATTCAGGACTCTCTGTATTTGCGGGTGTGGGTGAGCGTACTCGTGAAGGAAATGACTTGCTCCGCGAATTTATTGAGTCGGATATTATTCGCTATGGCAAAGAGTTCAAGCATTCTATGGAAAAAGGTGGCTGGGATTTGAGCAAAGTAGATTTAGAAGAGCTTAAAAAATCTCAGGCTACTTTGGTATTCGGACAAATGAATGAACCTCCTGGAGCAAGAGCGAGAGTTGCTCTTTCTGGTTTAGCGATTGCCGAATATTTCCGCGATGGTGATGGACAAGGTAAAGGAAACGATATTCTATTTTTTATTGATAACATTTTCCGTTTTACGCAAGCAGGTTCAGAAGTTTCGGCTCTTCTAGGACGTATGCCTTCAGCAGTAGGGTATCAGCCTACGTTGGCTACCGAAATGGGCTTTATGCAAGAGCGTATCACTTCAACCAAGAGAGGTTCTATTACTTCGGTGCAAGCGGTATATGTACCCGCCGATGACCTCACAGACCCTGCTCCTGCAACTACTTTTACTCACTTGGATGCAACCACCGTGCTTTCTCGTAAAATTGCCGAGTTAGGTATCTATCCTGCCGTAGATCCTTTGGACTCCACTTCACGTATTCTTACACCACAGGTAGTAGGAGCAGAGCATTACAACACTGCTCAAAGAGTGAAAAAGACACTTCAACGCTACAAAGAGCTACAAGATATTATTGCAATCTTGGGTATGGACGAACTTTCAGAAGAAGATAAACTCACCGTGCATCGTGCAAGACGTGTGCAACGTTTCCTCTCACAACCTTTCTTTGTAGCTCAACAATTTACAGGTTTGAAGGGAGAGTTCGTAAATATCAAAGATACTATCAAGGGCTTCAATATGATTATGGATGGAGAACTTGACCATTTGCCTGAAGCCGCCTTTAATTTGGTGGGTACTATTGAGCAAGCTATCGCCAAAGGTGAAAAACTCATTGCAGAAGCTAAAAGAGCTTAATTGATACTTGCGAAACCTACAAAAAATTCATTTTGTAGGTTTCGCATATGTTCTTGCGTAATCACATCACTCTTTCGTACTATTAGTTGCTACTAAATACTTACTGCTCAATATGTATTTGGAAATCATCACTCCCGATAAAAAACTTTTTGCAGGTGAGGTTACAGCTGTTACCTTACCAGGCAAAAAAGGTTCATTTCAAGTTCTCAAAGACCACGCCCCACTTATTTCTACGCTTGAAAGCGGAAAAATCAGATATAAAACTCCACAAGGTGAGCAAAGTTTGGAAGTGCTTGGAGGTGTTGCCGAAGTGCTGAAAAATAAAGTTTTAGTACTTGTGGAAGGGTTGAAGAAGTAGCCTTTTATTTGTTATACTCAAAGACATTTGTTTTTATACCACTCTTTTGGTCGTTGAGCGAAGCCGAAACGCCAAAAGAGTGGTATTGGAATTTTTTCCTCAAAACCACTTTTCATTCAGTATAAAAATCACTAATATGAAAACTATCTATTGAAGGGAAAAGGCTTAAAAATGCGATACATACGAAGCACTTACCCTTCATGCAGGACAAAATTACAAAAAAAACACAAACTCCTGACGTAACCACCACTCCGCTTATCAGCAAGCCCTTGTAAGTGTCATTTTCTATTTACCTCTCTACGCAATTGCTCTATTTGCTCAACTGATAAGCCTGTATCTTCTGCAATCTCTTCATTTGTCAAGTTACGTTTAATAAGTTTTTTTACAATTTCTAATACTTTCTCCTCTACAGCAGTCTCCAAAACACTTTTCAAATCTCGGTATTGAAGGAGGCTCTCTTCATATCTATCTCGTTGTTCGGGTGTTAAACTCGCCAATGCCGCTATTTCAAATGCCTTCTGAAATATCGGCTCGTTCAATATACTTGGTATATGGTCAAAACTTTCTAAATGCTTCAAGAAATAACACCATTTGTCAAATTTCGTTTCCAACTCACTTTCCGTTTTTTTGAATAAGGGCATCTGCAAAAACCTAAAATGCAGTTTGTCAAAGAATAAGTCTCCATCTTGGTCTTTCAAGGCTACATCTCGCCTGAATTTTCTTTTCTCTTCTGCTTCATCGTATTCAAAATCCAAAATTGCTACAAAATATATTGCATCTAACCGAAAATTCCAGTCGCCTTGTTGGGCTTGGTCTCGGATAGGAAAAGTAACATAAAACAAACTCCTATCTTTGAAATACTTTAACTTTGCTTTTTGCATTTCTACAATAAATCTTTCCCCTGAAACCGCTTTACAATGAATATCAAAAATTGCTTTTCGTTCAATGGATAAATCGGCTAAACTTTCAGGATTACGAAACGTAAGGTCTGCAATTTGATGATGAGCAGGTAAAAGTTGGTTCAGAAAGTCTATGAGCAAGTCTTTGTTGGCTTCTTCTCCAAAAAGTTTCTTGAAGCCAAAGTCCGTGTAAGGATTGATATACTTTGCCATAGAAAATCAGTGTGTCGTTTCATTGGAAATTCACGAAGTTTTGATTTTCTGTGTTCCCAAAATAAGATTGGGCTGACCGACTAATTTACACAATAATACCCCTTTCTTACCAAAATTCCAAAAAAATTAAAAAATTTTACACGCAATAAACCAACGAATAGAAAGCTAATTTTTCAAGTAGAGTCTGCTACATTCCCGTAAAATTATACCTCAACTGAAAACCCACATTTGTATTTTTACGAGGGAACGAGAGTGTAGTGGCAGGCGTATTGATAAGTCGTTCAAAATAAAAGGCAGTTGTGAGGTTGTTATTCACTTTGTAAGTGATATTAGGGCGAAGTTGAAAATTATAGTTCCCTGAGGTAATTACGGTTTCCTCGTCAATGCGTCTTTGGAAGGTTTTGCTATCACGTATAGTGAAATCTATACGGAAATTCATTGTGTTTCGTAAAATTACACGCTCTCCTTCGGCATTGCGGAAAGGCAAACGAACATTCTTTTTATCAAAACCAATGCCAATGACAATATCATTGCTTCGGGCTTCGGTGATTTGAGCGTTTGCCAAGTTCAAACCTATTTCTCGGGTTCGGTTAATATCTAAACGAATATTGGCACCACCTTTGGTACGTGCATTGATACCCACCAACGGACTAAAACGCTCCGAAATCTGCACTTGCCCCAACACCAAAACAGGTACTAGTTCGCCATTGGCATTGAGTACAAAAGGCTGAACATAACTGCCAAAATCATTATTGAGTTGCAATAGAGCTACATTCTGATACTCCAAAGCCGAAGTATAATTGCCTATGCGATACTCGGAACTATACTTATGCGTGAGGGTGAAGGTAGTGAAAATATCTTTGAAAGCAGGCAATTTGCTCAATCCGTTGTAATCTATTTGCCAGTTGGGTAAAGGGAAACGTGGAAATGCCGAACTACCTGGTTTCTGCCCTGCATAAGTTTCCATAAATGCCGCAATCAATACATCTTGAGAACGTTTGCGATAGGAAGTATCTGAAATAGCATTTGGATTTTGAGCCGTGAGAAGTTGTTGATATTTATCCAAATTTGCTACAAAACGATTAAAAGTTTCAGAATTCACGCTGTTATCTTTGGCAAAAGCAGAATTCCAAGAAATAATGGTGCTTTGGAAAGTACCATTACGATAAGGACTTAACGAGGCATACGCTTGACTTAATGTATCAAAACGGAAAATTTCTTGGTAGTTATCTGTACGAACTTGTTTGGCATCAAGGGTAATTCTGAAATCAGCAAAAGGCTCAATATTGAGCGTAAAGCTAATATTTTGGGTTCTATTTTGTTGGAACGGATTATTCTGAATAAGGCTTGTATCAGGCGGAACGACCATCCAACCACTATTCACAAAATCAAAACGTTGATTGGGATTCTGACTGCCCGCCACAAAATTCCAACCAGGTGCCCCCCAGCCGTCTGTTAAACCCAAATAACGAGGATTACCCACAAGTCCGGGCAACACCGTTCCTTCATTGCGAGAAATATTGAAAGTTCCACCTCTAACGCTCATCAAAAGCCTTAAAACACTCCGCAGTATAGGATTAACCTGCGGATTTTGGTTAGATTTATTAGTTTTGGAGGTTTTGTTGCGAGGCGATTTAGCTTGCTTTTTCTGCAAAGTATCTTTTTGCAAAGTATCTTTACGTTGTTGTTTTTTAGCTTCTTGAGCTTTTTTCTTTTCTAACTCTTTCTGACGCTTCTCTTCGGCTTTTCGTTTGCGTTCAGCTTCTTTTTGCTTACGGCGTTCGGCTTTGCTCAATTTGGGTTGAGTGGGCTTATTGGCAGGTTTGTATTCATTGACCGCTTTAAGAAGTTTGATTTTGTTGTAAAGTTTAGTGAAATCGGCAGTAGTACGCAAACTTTGTTCTCGATTGTTTTGGATAGTATTGCCCAAGATTTTTTCTAAACCTAATGAAGCCGCTGTCCAACGATAATTCGCATTGTAGGTGTAATTTGCTGTAACCCAGTCGGTAATGGGGAATTTATCCGTAGGCAATTTGTAGGCAACATTGAAGCGTTGTGAATAGTCTTTCATACGCCCCAGTTTGAGTAAGTTTTCTTGAACAGCCTGCCTACTTCCAGGAGCATTCAGTTCACCAAAAGGTTCATCTACAATGGCTTGGGCTTGGGCATTGCCACTGAAAGTAAGATTTCTTGTCAAGTTCCACTGAATACTATAATCTCGGTTGAAGTTGTAAAATTTTTCGTAAAAAGGCTCAAAATTGCTGGTTGTGTAATCTCCTGAACGCAGTTGAGTGCGAATAAAAGTTCTATCTAAATCTCCTCTTGCGGTAAAACCATTAGGCAAGGGATTAAAATTAGTTTCTTTGATAAATCTGAGCCAAGGCGATTGTAGCCATTTGCTTTTGCTTTTCTTGAAAGGCTCAATGTAATTAAATTCTCGTGTGTAATTATAGGTGAGACTTTGTTTCCAGTTTTGTTGCAGAAAACTTGCCACATATGGACTGCTTCGCTGAATATCCGAATAAGACCACGTATAAGCAAAATTAGGAATATCCCAAGGCATAGTTTTGCGGTCTTTGTTGGTTTTCATTTTACGTACATTCGTAAAATTGATACTTCGGCGGGTTTCTCGGTCTTCAATAAGACTTCGGAAAAAGTCTCTTTCTCCATCAGTGGCAAATTTTTCCAAAGAACGTTTCACCCTTACGTCAGGGTCAAAGGGGTCAAAGAGAGGGGTAGAATTTTTGCGTTGATAGCTCAAAAATATAGGCAAACGTATGCCCCACTTGGCAGGCGTGAATTTATCCAAAGCAAAAGTACCTTGTGTATCAAATTCCCAGTCGTTGCGGAGTTGGCGTTCGGAGACTTTTTGCGAAATTTGCCCAAAACCAGCCGTACGAATAGCTCCTGAAGCCTGTATTTGAGCAAAATCAGCTAAATTGAAAGTCAGACGGGCATTAGCGGCAATGCCATTGGTGCGGTCAAAGCCTACGGCTCGTAATTCATTAAACCACACACAAGCAGATTTGGGACGGCGGTCATCATTGGGCAAATTAGGGTTTTTAATTCCTAACATTAGTACCAAAACCGTACTCAAATCAGGATTGCCCACTACCGTAACTCTGTATCTACCAACTTGCCTTGTGAATGGCACAAACAAATTGTTCCGAAAGCCAAAAGTATTGTTGCGTTGAATTTTAGTTTCTACCAAATCTTGCAAAGCGATGTCCAATTCGTTTTCGGCTTTCCAAACAACTCTCTGCAAAGCCTCCAAAGTCGGAACAGCTTGGGTTTCGGCTACACGCGTGAAAGTCAGCGGAATTTCTATTTCGTAATAATTTTCTGTAAAATCTGTTCCTAAACGCACAATCGCACTCAATTCACCGTCTTGGATATTGGGGTCGGAGGATTGAGCGTGAATAGGCATAGCCAAACGTTTGTAATAAAGCATATTCAGATTTACGTTCTTGAAGGCGGCACGGGCATCTCTATCTTGCAAACCTTCTACACAAACCTGCAAAGATTGTTCGTTGAACTCGCGGTTATTGATTGTGGTAATATCCCTATCACGTATAAAACCAGGTGGAATGGTGTAAGGAATAACCCCTGTGGCAGGACTTCCGTTTTCTTCTACATTCACCACTGATACCACAAAAGACGGATTGTAGGGTTCAGGAGGGAGTTGCAAGCCTTTATCTCGCAGGTCTCCCAAATATCTACGCCACTGATTAGCCACCATTTGAAATTGAGCCATACGCAGCACCACAGGTTGCTGAAAACCTGTCAGGTACAAACGCATAAAACGAATAGACTTAAAGCCATTGATATTACCAACTTTTTCGTTAAATTCCCTCACAGGAATACGAAACTGATACCACGTAACTATATCTTGATTTTTGGTGATACGGGGGTCTTTAACTTCTACTTTATCCACGATATAGTTCCGCCCAACTACCAAATCCGAAGGACGAAGCGAAATATGATACTCGTAATATTCTTCCAAGTCGCTAATAGTGTTATCGGTGTTTAGGTCTTCATTGTCGGGGAAGTTAGTAGCAGACTGCGTGAATTGCCCTCCTGTATTTTCAGGCGAATTGCCTTCGGTATTGTTGTAAAACTTGTAACGCTCAATTATTTTGGCATTGCGAGCCGTGTATTCGCCGTCCAAGTAAAATTTGAAATTATCTGCCGAAACATCTGCTTCTACTTGACTACGTACCGCAGGAGGCAGAGCATTGAGATAATTTTGGAAAAATTCATTTTCCTCAATATTTCGTAAGCCGTCCAAACCTACATCTTGCAAAGCTCTTACTCCAGGCGTATTACTAAACGCATTGTTTAAGAACTGATTGC